>JACPTD010000118.1 GCA_016192955.1 Candidatus Woesearchaeota archaeon
CACCCAAGGCATTTAACTGAAAAAGAGATTATTTCTTGCATATATGCCAAAAACAGCTCCTAACCAGAATTATTGTCTTCTAAATTAAAAGTTAACTACTTTCGGAATGTCTGAAATAGGCAAATTATGAAAATAGAAAATGCCAGAAATAGATTTTATAGTTGTGCATAATCTAGAAGATAATGAGGTTGCAAGAGCTTTAGATCATGCAGCTTCTTATGAGGTAGTAACTATAAAAGAATTACGTAGAAGAATGGGAGAAATAGGAGCTGAAAGTCTTGTTTCAAGATTAACTTTTGACCCAGCGAAACCTACACCACAAATAATAGCCAGTTTAAGGAAGGCTGTTGCATATCCAATTGGACCAGATGATATATCAATAGATATGCATAAACAGGTTAGAGTCCCTAAATATGTTTAAAAAAGCTTTAATAATACGTTATCATTCTAAGTTTTATGATTAATTTGTTGGGAGCATATAATAATCTATCTCAATATTTCGGCCCGCAGCATTGGTGGCCTGTGACTCCAAAAGGAAAGCTTTGTCCGGAATACTCAGGAGGGCCAAGGAATGACAAACAAAAGCTGGAAGTCTGCTTCGGCGCCATTCTGACGCAAAACACAAGCTGGAAGAATGTGGAAAAAGCCATCATTGAACTGAACAAAAATAGCCTGATTGATGTCAATAAAATAAATAAAATTGAAAATAAGAAACTGGCGCGAATAATAAAATCATCAGGCTACCACAACCAAAAGGCGAAAAAACTCAAGAATTTTTGCAGTTTTTTATTGAATAGTTATGATGGAAAACTAAGCTTGTTATTCAGGAATGGCATTGAAAAACTAAGAAATGAGCTGCTGTCAGTCAATGGGATTGGCCCTGAAACTGCGGATTCCATAATCCTGTATGCAGCCAAAAAGCCAGTCTTTGTAATTGACGCCTACACAAAGCGCATAATGGGCAGAATCGGCTACAGGGAGCAAACATATGAAAGCTTGCAGGAATTATTCATGCAAAAGCTTCAGAATAGCGAAAAGTTATTTAATGAGTGCCACGCATTGCTGGTAGAGCTGGGAAAAAACATATGCAAAAAAAGCCCGTTATGCGAAGAGTGCCCTTTAAGCAATCATTGCGGTTATTTCAAAATGCTCACATCAAAAGAGAGTGATTTGGCAAAATGGCGTTGATGTCAATAGTCATTGGAGCTATAGTCGCTTACCTTGTCCTTATGATTGTGTTGCATAAATTATTTGAGAAATTCTTTATGATGCTGTTTTTCATCATATCGGCGTTGTTTTTTTTTGCAGTGCTTTATTTTGCGCTGAAAGGCGTTTAATCCAAAACTTTATATATTTATTATGATAATGCGTGTAAAGAGGTGAATAGATGGGCTTCTTTGAGAAGATTGCATTCTGGAAGAAAAAAGACAGCTTGGATGATTTGGGCAAAGATCTGGGGCTTGACAAGGATTTAGGTTTAGATGCAGGCCCTTCTCCGGACCTGGGCACGGGGATAGAGCCAATGCCTCAGGCGCAGCAGCCATACCAGAAATACCCTTTATTCCAGCAGCAGCCAAGCTTTCAGGCCCAGCCGGCTTTTCAGCAGCCTTCGTTTAACTCAAGCGACGGCTATATAGCCTCAAAAAACCTTGAAGTCATTTCCAGCAAATTGGATGCGCTTAGGGCCACCATGGAAAGCATAAACCAGAGGCTTGCAAACATTGAGGCAATAGCCAGAGGCGAGCAGGAAGACACAAGGAGAAGAAGGTATTATTGAAAACATTTTTATAAGCTTATTTTAATTTTATTTTGATGAACAAAAAAAATATCATTGTATTCTCTACGGCATTATTAATTGTGAGTTTAGACCAATTGACGAAATTTCTGATAAAACAAAATTTTCAGTTAAACCAGCCAGTCCCGATAATAAAAAATATGCTGCATCTTACTTATATCACCAACACAGGCTCTGCTTTTGGCTTGTTCAAGGGCTTGAATATTTTTTTTATATCATTTTCGGTGATTGTTGTTGCGGTTACGTTTTATTATATAAACAGCATAAAGCAAAATGAAAAGGCGCTGCAGCTTGCTGTCGGCTTGCTGTTGGGCGGCACGATTGGAAACTTGAGCGACAGGCTGCTATACGGCGCCGTGACTGACTTCATTGATTTGAGGGTTTGGCCTGTGTTTAACATTGCCGACAGCGCAGTGACTGTAAGTGTCATTCTGCTGGTGATTTTATTGTGGAAGAAATAGCGGTTGTATCTAAAATTCCTCAAAATCCTCCAGTTGCTTCAAGTGGCCCTTTTTCTTTAGAAAAAAAACCTGTGTTGGGGTGTATTTGTAGATTATGTCCCCCTTTTCATCTCCTGAATATTCCCATGGCTCCACAATCACTATGTCGCTTTCCCTGACCCAAAGCTTTCTTGTCAGCCTGCCCGGAATCCTGCAGACTCTTGTTTTGCCGTCAAGGCACCTTACCCTCATCCTGCTTCCGCCAAGCCTTTGCTCAATGATTCCAAAAGTTTCCCTGCCTCTTGGAAGGTGGATTCTGGAGATTTCCTGCTGCAATTGCTCCTGTTTCTGCTGCTCTTCTTTTTTCCTGCTCATTAATTAAGCCGAATTTATGTTCGTTTATATAACTTTCGATAAAACCCAAATTTTATAAACATAGCGCAATTATCCTAAAGAATGAAGCGCCTTAATCTTCCCAAAGAGAAATCATTTATCGGGCCTGCTTTGCTGTGGAAAAGGATTGCTGCCTTTTTCATAGACATTGCAATAATAAACTTGATTGTTTTGTTTCCGTTCAGAAGCCTATTCCAGAATATAATCCCGAAAGATTACTCGTTTTCAGAAGCGTACAAGCTTTTAAGCAGCAGCACTGATTACACTGGGTTTATAAGCTCTGTCTCCTTTATAATGTCTGTTTTGGTGGTTTTGTATTTTTTCATGCTTGAAAGGAAGATGGGGCAGACAATAGGAAAAATGATTATGAAGGTTTATGTTGTAAGCGACAATAACAGCTTAAAGCCATGGCAGATGTTAGTAAGGAATATCATCTTTATTCCAATGTTTCCGTTTGTTTTGTTGTGGATTATAGACCCTTTATTCATGTTTTTCACAAAAACAAATCAAAGGCTGACTGAAATATTAAGCAGGACAAGGGTTGTTGAGAAGTACAGCTTTGAGCAATAATTTTAAAAACTGCTGTCAATTGGTGATGAAAATGCCGGAAGAGCAAAAGATATTTTTATTGAGGGTCGATGTGATGCCAAGCAACATACAGACATCGATGAAAACCCAGAATGTCACGCCTCAGGAGGCAATTGGCTTTTTGGAGATGGCAAAAGACCAGATACTTGACAACCTGAAGCAGGGAAGAAAGGATATATTCCAGGCTTTCAAGAAAGAGGGCGAGCAATAGATGGAGAAGATTCCTCAGCAAAATTTCAGATGGGGCTATGCTATATTTGTATTGCTGCTGTTAAGCATACTTGGGTTTATGGCTGTTGGCATAATCTCATTATTTATTGGGGTTGATGTTGAAAGCTTGAGCGGTAATGTCGCATTAATACCGATAGAAGGTGTTATTGTAGGAACTAGAGATTCTGGATTTCTTTTTGATAGTGTGACAGCATCTCCTGACACAGTTGAACTGATAGAAAAGGCTGACAAGAACCCAGGCATAAAGGCTATTATTTTAGAGATAAACAGCCCAGGCGGTTCTGCTGTTGCGTCAGAGGAGATAGCAAACGCTGTAAGAAAAACGAACAAGACCACAGTTGCATGGATCCGCGAAGTAGGGGCGTCAGGCGCTTATTGGATTGCGTCATCTGCTGATTATGCTGTTGCAAACAGGGCTTCAATCACAGGCTCAATTGGAGTCATTGCCTCTTATCTTGAATTTCCGGGTTTACTGGAGAGATATAATGTAACATATCAAAGGCTGGTTTCAGGCAAGTACAAGGACATTGGAAGCCCTTTCAAGGAGATGACTGCCGAGGAAAAGGCGTTATTCCAGCAGAATCTGGACTTGATAAGGGACTTTTTTGTAAGCGAAGTTGCTAAAAACAGGAACCTGAACAAAAAGGATGTTGACAAAATTGCAAATGGGCTGTTTTACCTTGGAATGCAGGCTAAAGAGATTGGGTTAGTGGATGAGATAGGGGGCAAGGAAGAGGTCGTTGCATACATAGAGAAAAAAGAGGGCATAAAGGCAGAGCTTGTCGAGTACAAAAAAGAAAAAGGCTTGTTCGACATTTTGAGCGAGGTAATGGGCAAGCAGTCATTTTTTGTCGGAAAAGGCATTGGAAGCTCGCTGTTTGACAAAAAGCCATCGGCAAGCATAAGCATAACAACTTAAGATGTACGTCAAATTATTAAAAAAGATATTAGGAATCGCACTAATAGCGCTCGGAATAATAGGGCTTTTTCTCCCGATACTGCAGGGCATTCTCTTAATTCTTGCAGGCTTGTTCCTGATGGGGATAAAAATTGACGACATCAAGAAATGGCTTAAGAAAGTAAAGTTTTGATTAAAAAGAGCGAAGCGATACGTCAAGACATAGAATTAAAGGGACTTTGGCGATTAGTTTGAAGTATTTTACTTACTAAATAATGGTTACAAAATAGGAAGATTTATAAATCAATCTATATTAACATTTACTATCATGAATGGTTATAGTGATCTGTTAAGAGAATATTCAGCTCAAACTGATGAACTATTAGCTCAACTAGCTGCAAATGCAACTTCTGAAAGTTCAAGAATTTCTGCTATTAAATCTAAATTAGTTGATTTAGTAGGTGATGCAGATTTACTAAGATTTCTACAGGCAAGACAAACTTCTGCTGATTTAGTTGGTCGGTTGGGTGATAGTAACTATGTCTCATTGAGTCCTCTTGGGCATATAGAATTCCATATGTTTACTCCAAACCATTATAAGAGAAGCTATGCTTTGAAAGGTGATCAATTTGAATGTGTTGCTAGTTCTATAAATGGACATAGAAAAGGTGACAAATTAAATGTTGCTTCTGAATTCCATGACAATCAGGAACCATTAGTTACTGCAGACTTAATTAATACAAATCTATATAGAAGTCTTGAATCAATAGCGCAAAAGCCTTCAGGATAAATTCTTTAAAGTCAAACCCCCTTTCTATTTTTTAGAACTCCAAATTTATTGGTAGCGTAGACAAAGTAAGTTATTAAGGGTTTCAATCACCCTTTAGTTTTAGCAAAAAAAAGAGGTGATTGAATGACCCAAAATATTATTTTCCCTACAAAAAGGGAAGAGACAAACTGGTATATATCCTTTTTGCA
>JACPTD010000119.1 GCA_016192955.1 Candidatus Woesearchaeota archaeon
TAAAGAAAAATTAAAGCCTGCAAAAATAGAGCTTACTTTGATTAAGAATTCAAAATGCAGCGACTGCTTTGACATCTCAACAATTATAAGCCATATTAAAAATGCAAATGTTAACATTACAAAAGAAAAGATGTACGAGTTTGATTCAAAAGAAGGCAAGGAAATTATAAGCAAATATAAAATTGACAAAATTCCAAGTGTTGTTGTTACAGGTGAAGTTGATAAAGTTAATATTCAAGGCTTGGAAAAGAAAGGGAGTATAATATTACTTACAAAGCTAGAGCCTCCTTACACAAATACTTTAACCGGAGCAATTGAAGGAAGGGTTATATTGTACCATTTAAAAGATTCAACATGTGAAAAATGTAATGACTTAAACCCTTTAATAAACCAGATTAAAAGCATAGGCGTCAATATTTATGAAGAAAAAGTGGTTTCTCCAATCACTGAAGAGGGAAAAGCGCTAATTAAAAAATATAACATAGATTTTGTGCCGACAATTATCTTGTCAAAGGATGCTGCCGCTTATGGCATAATACAGCAGGCATGGCCACAGATTGGAAGCATAGAAAGCGATGGCTCATACGTTTTAAGGCTAGTCAGCCCTCCGTTCATTAACCTGACAACAGGCAAATTAAGGGGGCTTGTAAGCATAGTCTACCTGACTGATAAGAGCTGCGCGGAATGCTATAATATAAGCCTGCACAGGGAAATACTCGTAAATCCTCAAAGCTTTTCTGTAAAGCTGGATAAAGAGGATACATATGACATCAGCGATGCCAAAGGGAAGGAATTGGCTGCAAAATATAACATCACTCAAGTTCCTGCTGTCATCTTGTCTGATGAAATCAGCGCTTACCCTTCCAGCCAGGCGCTAAAGCAGTTTTTCTCCGTTGAGAAAGACGGCTCTTATGTTTTTAGGATGCTTTCAGCTTTGGGAACTTACAGGGATATTGCAGCAAACCAGATTGTCAAGGCGCAGCAGATTGAAAGGCAATGAGAAAGAAAGATTTAATCATTTATGCTTTGATTTTAGTCTTGGTATTGTTATTTCTGTGGCAGTGGCTTTCAAAAGGCAGCCTGATAAGCCAGCTCAACATGGCTGCAAATCATAACGCCCAGATGCAATTTCTGACAGGTATAGGCCAGCTTGGCTCTGCCCACTTGCATGCAGACGTCAAAGTTTACATTAACGGGCAATCCATTGACTTTTCCCAAAGAAAATACCAGCTTGCAAGCAGCTTTCTGCATTTTGAGGAAGGTATTGGAGATGTAATCCACACCCATGCAACAGGCCTGACAATTGGACATTTGCTCAGGTCGCTTGGAATGGATTTTAATAATAATTGCATTGTTTTTGAAAAGAAGGATTACTGCAATGAAAATGGCAAAAGGCTGAAATTTTATGTTAATGGCCAGCCAAATAACGAGTTTGACAACAAGGTTATAAGGAATTTGGACAAATATTTGATTTCTTATGGTAGCGAGACTGACTCAGAAACACAAAAGCAATTAAGCTCTGTGACAAATTTGGCTCCCAGATACAGTTCACAGGGCAAAGAATAAATTTTTATTTCAAAATTTACAAATTTCGAAAGTTTTAAATACTGCTTATCTTATGCAAACTATATTCTGAAATACATATATGGGGGTTATTTGATGCCAAACAAGGAGATATTCAACGTTTTTTTCAGGGAGAAGCCGGCAATGATGCTTGTCGAGCTTAAAAATGCAAAAAGCGAGATATATGCCTCGTCAATAGCAAAGACGGTTGACTGCACTTATTCCCATGTTGTGAAGATACTTCAGGAGATGCAGAAGGCAGGCTTGGTTAATTTTGAAAAGCAAGGGCGCTTAAAGCTTCTTACCCTGACGAAAACCGGGCAGGAAGTTGCCGACAAGATTGACGGGATAAGGATGGTGCTGTGATATGGCTGAACCTTTGGCATTATTTGGCGCATTAAGTCTTCTATTCCTGATAATGTGGGTTGTGTTTTTTGCAGCAATAATATTTGCTATTGTGTTTTGGGTTAAAATGATCATTGATGCTGCAAAAAGGGAGTTTCCTAATCCAAATGACAAGGTGATTTGGATTTTGGTTTTGGCTTTGACAGGCATATTGGGAGCGCTGATATACTATTTTGTTGTTAAAAGAAAGGCGCAAAACTGACTTTTTTAATTCAATTACAAATTTTTGTTAAAATGGCTTTTGCAGATGTTGTATTTTACTCAATCCCCATTTTTTTTGGCTTAATATTCCTGAGCTTTGGAGCGGGCATGTTTTTACTTCTAAAAAATCTGCTGAATAAAGGGAAAAAATTTAAGGAGGCATTAGCAGGGTTGCGGCTTCCAGAGTATATGAAAAAAAATTTAATGGAGAAATTTGATGGCTATATGCCCGCAAAAATTGATGTTATGACTCTTGTCAAAAATTTAAGTGCTTCCAAAGGCGGTGTAGCTTATTTCAAAGGGCCTGCTTTTGCAAATAGCACTTTCTTTATGTATGTAGTGCCATCTTGGAAAGAACTTTTTAAGTTTAAAAGCACCATGAAGAGCCATTCCATACTTAAGATATCTGGAGTGAATATATTTGATTATGGCAACATTTCGCAATATACGATTGTCAAATTTAGTGAAGGATTCATAGAGACTTTCTTTGTCAATGAGTTGATGACAGTAAAATTAAATGACAAAGTTATAGGTTTTTTTGATTTCAAGGACAAGATAGTGCTTGATGCCAGAAAAGCTCAAGTTGGCAGTTTTTCTATTCCAAGATTTGGTAGTCTGATGTCTATAGCCATAGGCATCATTGAAGTCGAGTTTCAGCTAAAATCAGAAGTGTTTATAGGTAAAAACAAGATTGCTGATATAATATTAAGCCCTTCTTCACTACAAGAATTGAAAATGCTGAAGGATTCAGCAACAAAAGGCGAAGTGCTTGACATAAGGCTATTCCAGAACTTGAATTTGCATTCAAAATGGGAAGCATACCTAATATTGGGATTTGCCGTATCCGAGCTTAGCTTAATAGAAAATCTAACTCCTTAGGCTTCTTTCTTTTACTCAGTTTATCTTCTCCTCCATTGCAGATCTTCCAAGAACTTCCTTGGCAGCTTCTACAAACTCCATTTCCTTTTCTGTTGGAATTACAGCTCCAGCAGCATTTTGGTGCCCTCCTGACTCTGAATTGCCAATGCCATCAATTGCTTCTTCAATGATTTTTCTCAAATCAAAATTGCCGCTGTTGGTTGTCCTTAGGGAGATTTTTGTGTTCCCGTCAAGAGATTGAGCCATTGAAAGAATAAAGGCATTGTTTGCCATCAAGTTTGACTTTGAAAGTATGGAAGCAAGCGTTCCTATCATGGTGGACATCACATTGCTCTTGGCGTTTATGATCACAAACCCATTGCCCCAGAACACGTCATCGCTGAACTTATTGTCATTATACCAGTTCAAGGCGTTCACAATCTCTTTTTTGTAGTCGCTTAAGCTTCTTATTGCCTGCTGCTTTATCTTCTTGTCACCCAGGCAGGCTCCAATGCCAAAAGAAGCCCTTCCAAGCCTGCCGCAGGCATTAAGCAAGGTTGCAAACTCTTTTGCATCTCTAGTAGGGCTTTCCTCCTGCTCATTAGTTAAAATGTAGATGTTGCCGAGCACGTCATCAGGATTGGCTTCATTCAATCTTTTCATTATGATTCCTGTAACCAGCTTTCTCATTTCATCTTCTCCTAAATGCACTGCTTTCTTCCATTCATTGCCGTTTTTAGGCTCTATGCCTAAGTGGTAAAGAAACTGTATTGCTCCGCTCTCGCTTCCGCTGACCCCGGGTATGTAAGGGTCTGTGCAGTACTCAAGGGCTTTATGCAGCGGCTTTGTCTGTGTTCCAAAAATCCTGAGCCCTTTTTTGACCTGCACCTTTCCGTTTTTGACCGCAATATCAAGTATCTCCTTGTTCAGCCTCAAAAAACCATTATTCTCCTGCAAATCCCCTATTGCTCCGATTATTGCAATATGCGCCAAATCCTCCATGCTTTTGTCAACTGTGCATGCAAACTTGAATACAACCCCTGCCCCGCTTATCTCATTGCCGCCATCAATGCCGCAAAGATGAGGGTTCACTAAAACAACATTCCCAAAATCATCAGTTTCAATGCTGTGATGGTCAAGGACAAACACGCTCTTTCCATTAAGCAGCTCTTTAATGTCGCTTATAACGCCAGAGCCTATGTCTGTGAAGATAAAGCAATTATAGGGCTCTGAAGCCAGCTGGCTTATCACAGCTTTGTTCAGCTGCTGCACTATGGAAACAGAATACTTGCGGTTGTCATTGTTGAGCAGCTTTATCATTATTGAAGCTGCGCTTATGCCGTCAGCATCCAAATGGCTCACAAGCCTTATAACCTCTTTTTTGTCAATCTGCCTGAAAGCTTCAGCAGCAAGCTTTAGCTGCCCATTGAATTGCTCGTAAGAATCCATTAATACACCTTTTAGAATTTTAATTTTGAGGCCAAGGCTTGTATTTATAGTTTTGGGTTTTGCATTTTATTATGTCAAAAACACTTTTGTCGTATTTTTTAGAGAAATCGGGCGATATCTTTTTATATTAGAACTTCTAAATCAAGACTGCAATGAGTGAAACAACATTTGAAAAACAAATATTGGACAAATTAAACAGAGTAGAAAAAACAATGAGCCAGATTCTTGAATATATGGCTGATTCAAAATTAAGCGAGGATGATAAAAAAGCAATAGATGAAACCCTTAAAGCAGAAAAATTAGGTAAGCTTAAATCCATGAAAGAAGTTTTTGGATAAAATGCTTTTTTCTATTTTATTAGGACATCAACCTGATAAATTTGTTAAAAAAATCGATAATCAAACAAAAGAGAGGATAAGGGGAAAACTTCTGAAACTTCAAGAAGATCCTTTTCCTTCTGAAGTGGAAAGAATAGAAGGGTATAAAGGCGAAAAAATCTTCAGGATAAGAGTCAGAGATTACAGGATTCTTTATTTTGTAAGGTATGAAATCAATCATATATTTGTGGCAAAGATAGATAAGCGCTCAAGAGTCTATGATTGAATTCTCTAAAACAAAAGGAGAAATAATGGCTTTGATTGTAGAATTCGTTAGGCTATTAGACGGACTTTTTTATAAGTCAGAATGAATAAATATCATTAAAATTGAAAACAAAATTTCAAAGATTTCTTAAGAAGTTGGTTTAAATATTTGGTCTATTTCACCCTGTCTTTCTAAATAGGTGTTTGTTGGTATAGGCACATAAGAAATATTATCCTGTCCATCTCCAGTTCCTCTAAGAGTTCTTAAAGTATGATGAATACGATATTCTGAACCATCAGATAGTGTCAATGTAGTAGGCTCTTGTCCATGCCTTTCAAACTTCTTTACATGAAATGGTAAATCCGCACTTCCCCCAACTAGTAATTGAAGCACAAGATTCGCTGTTGGATCATTAGGTGATAAAACATTTACATTACGATTGCCCCCTAATAGAATTTCTGTTGGAGTTGCACCTTCAAATTGAATCCTCACATTTGAATTGGCTAATTTTTCAAGTGGTAAAATTAATTGTGGCATTTTAACTAGTGGGTAGTAACATCTTTATTTAAACTTTTCGTTTTTTTGGGCGGGTGGTGGGGCGAGTGGAATGATTATTTTTAGTTTAATGAGTTTTTCGTTAATGAGGCATTTTCATCAAAAACAGCAAATGCAACAAAAAAGGCTGCTTCTTATTTTATTTTACTTTCCAAAACGCCGTTCCCTTTTATTGAATTCCTCAATGCACCCAATCAAATCCTCTTTGGTAAATTCCGGCCATAGCTTGTTAACGAATACCCATTCTGAGTATGCGCTCTGCCAAGTCAAAAAATTTGATGTTCTCACCTCTCCGCCCGGCCTTATCACCAAGTCGGGCTCGCTTTTAAGGTAAAGGTTTTTGGTTATTAAACTTTCACTAATTTGATTTGGCTTCAATGCTTTTGACATCTTTATGATATTTTTAAATGCGTCAACTATCTCCTGCCTGCCTCCATAAGCAAGGGCAAAATTAACAATAAGAGCTTTGTTATTCCTTGTTTTTTCCATAGCCTCAAGCATCGCGTTTCTCATTTTCTTGGAAAACATCCCGAGCCTGCCAATGACATTAACACGCGCTTTCTCTTTAAAAGTGCCCTTGCCTGTTCTCATCTTTTCAAACTCTTTCCAGAACAAGCCAAACAAGTAGTCAATCTCTTTCTTCGATCTTCTGAAATTTTCTGTTGAGAAGCAGTAAAGCGTCAATTCCTTAATGCCAAGCCCTAAGCACCATTTAAACAGATCTTCAAGCTTCCTCAAGCCAAACTCATGCCCTTTCCAAGGCCGCAAGCCGAGTTTTTTGGCGTATCTGCGATTTCCATCTAAAATTATTGCTATTTTTTTTGGAACTTTAGAAACCATAAGAAATGGGAATTGTAAGTGTTTATATAGATTTTGAATCAAACCCTGGGTAGCGTAGACAAAGTAAGTTATTAAGGGTTTCAATCACCCTTTAGTTTTAGCAAAA
>JACPTD010000121.1 GCA_016192955.1 Candidatus Woesearchaeota archaeon
CTTGTCAGTATCTTCACATGTCACAATCGGGCGGTTTTTGCAGGGCTCTGTCTCATTCCTGTCGCATGCCGCAATTGGCTTTTTTTCAAACACTTTTGCCATGTGAGTACTGAAGTCTGCAACAGCAAGCCCTACGGAAGAAAAGTCTTTTCCGACTGGGTTGAAAGTGACAAAAAATTCGCTCTGATTGTTAAATAATTCGGTGTTTAAGCTTCCTTCTATTGGTATTCCCTCCAAATCCCCGGGGGAGTAACGCAAAGCCAAGCTGTACAATTTTGTCCCTTTTGGTGAGGTCAGCTGCGTGTACCATAAATTATCCAGAGTCACAAAGCTATAAACTCCTTTATAGACATAGCCCTGCTCAGGCTTGAGCTTTCCCTTTAGATTCAAGACGTGCAAATCCTCCAAAGTTTTTGGCTGCTGCTTGTTAAAAATGCTAAATGCCAGAATAGCTGCAAGCAGCAAAACGATTACGGCTATGCCTATGATTAAAGCCTTTTCAGACGATTGTGAGCGAGTGAGCTCGCTTGCATTCGACAATTTTTTCGGCTCTTCATCTGCCTTGTTTAATTCTTCTATTTTTTTGTCAAGCTCCTTTGCATCCGGCTCAAGCCTGTCCTTCCATTTAGAGTATTCTTCTTTGTCTATGATTCCTGATTCATAGCTTCCCTTCAAAATACCCAGCTTTTTTCTCGGATCCATTATCCCATAACTCCAAGCATGCCGTACAGCAGCCTGTCCTTTACCCTTATGAAGTCCGCATTTGTTGGGGCTTCAGCAATAATGCAGTAATTTTCTGTATGGATTCTTGTTGCGTTTCCATGCTTAAAATAGACAACAGGCACATTTATTGTGGCATTGTCGCACGTTATGATGGGAAGATTAAAGCTGTTGTTTGCTGTAAAGCCTTTCCTGACAAAAATGTTGTAAGCCGCAAGAGTCAGCCCCATCTGATGATGCGCAAGCGCAATTGATTCCTTATATGTGCTGTTAAAATCATAAGTGACGTCTATTTCAAACTTTCCCTGCAGTTCTTTGGAAAAATCCTCAAATGCCAGAACGCTTTCCACTTCATCCGGCAAAAAGCTGAAAGCTGCGTTTATTCCGTTAATCTTGGCTTCCCACCTGTCCTGAAGCCTTACAAACTTTAATTCCTTGTATTTTACTGTCTCTCTCGCGCCTGAGAAGCCAAAAAACACAAAGCTAAACGAAGTGCCTATCATTATAAATATGATAAACACTATCATGCCCCACTTTTTCTTCTCTTTTTTCTCATTCATTAAAATTGCGAATAAAGGCGCATATTTAAACATTTTTGTCAAGAATTAGTTACCAACACATTAAGGAGATGTGTCTTATATGCTGCTGAAGCAAAGAAAGGCAAAGCAGGAATGTACCCTAAAATGGATGAGCCTTTTCTGGGGTATTTTTCAAGAAAGAGGTAAACTTCAAGGCGTTGCGTGGAAATCCATGTACATGGATTTGTTTATTGATGTTATGAGTTGGCTCACAGAATAC
This sequence comes from Candidatus Woesearchaeota archaeon, assembly GCA_016192955.1. GTDB lineage: Archaea > Nanobdellota > Nanobdellia > Woesearchaeales > GW2011-AR4. The sequence continues at coordinate 1,519 of JACPTD010000121.1, forward strand.
CACCAAAGAAGCCATAGTGAGAGCTTTCATTCAAGTTTTAAGACGAGATATGGAATAATAACAAAGAGAAGATTAACTACTATTTTAATAGGATTGGATAATTTCCACGCAACGCCTATTTTTCATATTTGATCTTTATAGGAATATGCAAATTCCATTAAGTATAAATTCAAACCATCTGCTCAATTATCCTTGCCAGCTTGAAGTCCTTATAAGTCAATCCGTTTGCATCATGTGTTGTCAATGATATTGCCACCTTATTTTTATCTATCCTGATGCTTGGGCGGTGATGCTGCCGCTCTGCCTCTTCAGTAACCTTATTGGCGAATTCCATGGCTTTTTTTGAGTCCTCAAAATCAAACTCCTTCATTATTTCATTGTTATACATATCCCAGCCTTCAAGCTCTGCAAGCCTGTCATGAATTTCCCTGATTGACAAATGCTCCATAATTGTTCCTTTCATTTCAGTTTATATAAAGTTTTTGATGATTAAAAACATTAAATTTATAATAATTGAGGATAGCGCTAGTGAAAGAATGATTATTAAAAGATGCGAATGGGCAAATAGCAATTCTTTGATGAGCAGATATCACGACAAAGAGTGGGGTGTTCCAGTCCATAACGACAGAAAATTGTTTGAATTTCTTATACTTGAAGGAGTGCAGGCAGGACTGGCATGGCTGATTGTCCTAAAGAAACGGAATAATTACAGGAAAGCATTTGACAATTTTGATGTAAAGAAAATAGCAAAATACGGCAATGAAAAAATAAAAGGGCTTCTGTCAAATGAAGGCGTCATAAGAAACAGGCTGAAGATTGAAGCTGCTATACAGAATGCAAAGGCTTTTCTTGAAATTCAAAAGGAATTTGGCAGCTTTGATAAATACATATGGCAATTTGTAAATCATAAGCAAATAAAGAATTCATGGAAAAGTTTAAAACAGATTCAACCTAAAACACCAGAATCTGATGCAATGAGCAAGGACTTGAAGACAAGAGGATTCAAGTTTGTTGGCTCTACAATTTGCTACGCCTTTATGCAGGCAGTTGGCATGGTTAATGATCATACAATAGATTGCTTTAGGCATAAGGAAGTTTAAAATGATTAAATCAAAAATAAAACTATCAAAAAACGCATTGATCATACTTGAGAACCGCTATTTAATAAAGAACAATAAAGGTAAGGTTATAGAAAAGCCCGAAGACTTGTTCAGAAGAGTTGCCAAAAATATTGCCCAAGCGGATGCAAAATACAAAGGTGACATAAAAAAGACGGAACAGGAATTCTATAATTTAATGGCTTCCCTGGATTTTCTGCCAAATTCACCGACATTGCTGAATGCAGGAAGGAAGCTGCAGCAATTAGCGGCATGCTTTGTGCTGCCCATAAAGGATGACATTGACTCTATTTTTAAGACGCTGCATCATGCTGCTTTAATACACAAAACAGGCGCAGGCACAGGCTTTAATTTCTCAAACCTAAGGCCAAAAGGAGATGTAATAGAAAGTTCAGGATTTACCTCAGGGCCTGTTTCATTCATGAAGATTTTTGACGCTGCAACAGAGCAGATAAAGCTTGGAGGCACCTTAAGGGGGGCAAACATGGGCATATTGAATGTCAATCATCCGGACATAGAGGATTTTATAACAGTCAAGAGCAAGGAAAACGTTTTGACAAATTTCAATGTGTCTGTTGCAATAACTGACAAATTTATAGAGGCTATAAAGAAAGGCAAGAGTTACAATCTGGTAAATCCAAGGACAAAAAAAGCTGCCAAAAAAGAAAGCTCAAGAAGGATTTTCAGGCTTATATGCGAGCAGGCATGGCTCAACGGCGATCCAGGAGTGATTTTCATAGACAGGATCAATGAATTCAATCCAACGCCGAAGCTTGGGGCAATAGAATCGACAGACAGCTGCGGCGAGCAGCCGTTATTGCCTTACGAGTCATGCAATCTTGGAAGCATTAACCTTTCAAATATTGCTGAAAATAAAAGAATAAATTTTGAAAAATTAAAGAAAATAATCCATACAGCAGTGCATTTTCTTGACAATGTGATTGATATGTGCGAATACCCATTAAAGGAAAATAAGAAAATTGTCCATAAAAACAGGAAGATTGGGCTTGGAGTGATGGGATTTGCCGATATGCTTGTAAAATTAGGCATTGCTTATGACTCTGAGCAGGGGCTTAAAACAGCAGAAGAGCTGATGAAATTCATTTCAAAAGAGGCAAGCGCTGCTTCGCTTGAATTGGCAGGAAAAAGAGGGACATTTCCTTCATGGGGAAAGAGCATTTACAATAAAAAAATAGAATTAAGAAATGCGACAAGAACAACAATAGCTCCGACAGGAACAATCAGCATTATCGCCGATGTGTCAAGCGGCATTGAGCCGTTGTTTGCATTGAGCTATGCAAGAAAAACAGCAGAGGGAAAAACTTTGGCTTATTTTGATAAAAATTTGAAGAAAGCATTGATTGAAAATAGATTATATAATGATGAAACTATTGAAAAAATAAACAAAGAAGGCTCTGTCCAAAACATTCCTGAAATTCCAGAAAAATTGAAAAAAATTTTTGTTGTTGGAAGTGACATTGCTCCGGAATGGCATGTTAAAATGCAGGCTGCTTTCCAGAAATATGTTGACAACGGCATAAGCAAAACTGTGACCCTGCCAAAAGATGCAACTGTTGAGGATGTAGAAAAAATCTTCAAGATGGCTTACGAGCTTGGCTGCAAGGGAATTTCAGTCTATCGCTATGGTTCAAGGGAAGGCCAGGTTATTTATTTGAGCTCCAAGAGGGACGAGCAGATTACGCTGAGCGGGTTTTTGAGAAAATGAAACTAGCTTAATAATAATTTATAGTTTGGCTATCCATGATGGTTCGGGGGCGAAGAATAGCCTTAATTGAATTATTATTAACTTTAATTCACTTACTTTATACCTCTATTCCTAGACGACAACCGAAAGTTTTATATATCCATAGATATTTTTAAGATATTGAACAATATATGGCAGGCAAAAAGGTATTATTGACATTGAACCCTGAAATGTATGCAGAATTGGAAGGGTATGCAAAAGCCAATTTTATGACAATGCAGGAGCTGATTGCCAACACATTGAGGAAATGCGTGTTATATGCTGCCGAGGCAAAGAAAGGCAAATCAGGAAGGCCTCCAAAAGTGGATGAGCCTTTTCTGGAGTATTTTTCAAGGAAAAAGTAAAAACCGAAAAGTATTTAAATGTTGGATTTAATCAAACAATTGTTTGACAAATGCAAACAATAATCAAACCAGGAATATGGAAAATTCTAAAAATCTTTTATAACAACAGGAATAAGCCGGTGCATCTGCGTGAAATCGCAAGATTGTCTAGCATGAATGAAAGCACTGTATCATTGCACCTAAAGAACCTTGTTAAAGATGGCATTTTAAAATTTATATCTGAAGGAAATCTAAAAAAGTTTTATGTGAGCAAAAGCAGCATCCCGGAAATTTTCCCGCTTTTTGACCAGGAAAGGCTGGAGAAGCTACCTCTATTAAGGAAAAATGCAATTAAGATGTACATAAAAAGCCTTGAAAATAAGCCTCTTCTTCTTATTATATTTGGCTCCACAGCAAAAGGAAGCTTTAAGGAGGATTCGGATTTGGATTTGTTTGAGATTTTCAGCATAAAAAAAGATGTTAAGGCTGAAAAGCTTGTTGAAGCCCAAACAGGAGTGCATATACAGGTGTTTAGGCTGAGCGAAAAGGATTTCCTTAATGAGATTATCACTAAAAATGATAAAGTGCTCCAGTCTGCAATAAACTCAGGCTTTCCTGCATTCAATCAGAAATATTTTTATGAGGTGATTTTCAATGAATGAAAAACAGTTGAAAAGGCTGCTGGATAATCCGCAGATAGTTGATAGGAAAATAGATTTTTACATCAGGAAGAAGGCGCTTATTAAGCAGGAATTTGATGAAGCAGAAATGAAAGGCCACATAGAAAAAGCAGAGCATAACTCCAACTTTATACAAGATACGCTAAAACAGGACTATACTGACTGGGCAATTGTCGGATGCTATTATGCCAGCTACCATATTGCGCTGGCACTGCTGCTGAAGAAAGGCTTCGCATCCAAAAACCATGACGCAACGCTTTGCATCCTGATAAAATACTATTACCAGAATGGATTAAGCAGGGAAGATATCGAGCTTATCAATAAAACATATCTTGATAATAATGACATTCTGTTTTACGTGCAGTCAAAAAATGAGAGGGAGAAGGCATCTTATTCCAGTCAGATAGTTTTCGATAAAAAGCTTGTTTCCGACCTTAGGCTAAAAACGCTTCTTTTTGTGAACAAAGGCAAGGAAATTATTGAAAAAAGCTGAGGTGAATTATAATGAATGAGCTTGTTTTAGCTGGTTTATTAGGTGGAATCGGGGGCTTGACAAGGGGTGTTGTAGGGCTTTTGAAGGCATTGGCTTTGAAGCGCAAAGTATTATGGACTTACTGGGCGATTACTGTTACTATTGCTGTTATTATAGGTGTCTTTACAGGCTTGGTCTTCAACTTTGATCCCAGATTGAGCCTGCTGGCTGGGTATGCTGGGACTGATATATTAGAAGGAATTTATAAATCGTTTAAGACTGAGAAGGTTATGGTTGTGCAGGCGAAAAAGTGAAAAAATCACAAAAAAGAAAAATATTATAAAGAGAAACGTAAGATTACTTCTAAATTGTTTGTAATATTGCAACAAAGTTTCATTTAAGCATATAGGGGTGGTTAAATTTGAGTGAGTATTATAACTTTGTTTCATTTGTGAGTTTAATTATAAAACTTAATTTCAATTTTAGCAAAAGATTTAAATATAAGTATCACTTTTAATCTAAAATATGAAACAAAATATAGAAAATTTGTCTGAAAATGAAAAAAAGTTCCTCAAGATGCTCCTTGACAAAGGGAACGTTTCAGATGTTGAAATATTCAAAAAGACCGGGATGAGTAAAGCAACTTGCTCAAGGATAAGAAAAAAGATGGAGAAAACGCTCATTAGCGAATATGTACCAATTATAGAGTTGGACAAGATAGGTATAGAAGTTTTCTTAGTTTTGATGTTCAAATGGAATTCATTCGACAAAGAAGATATCACTAAAAAAGCATTTGAAGAATTTGAAAAAGATCCTCATGTTATATTTTTAGCCAATGGTCAAGGTTCAGCAGGGCAGAGCACTGTTATGTTCATGGGTTTTAAATCTCTAATTCAATATAATGAATATTTTAAAGATTTCAGGAGAAAACATGACAGATATATCGAAAACATGAATTCTTTGATTTTGCCATCAAAAGAATTGATAAAACATGATTTTACTGAAATTATCAAAAAAGAATTGTTGGGGGTGAATTAGAAAATGAATAAAAAATTACTAAAATTTTCATTTGCGAACTTAATTGTTTTTTTAATTGTTTTATTGACAGTTAATGCAGCCGCTATAAATAATCCGTCATTAAATCCAAATTCTATCTCACTATATCATGATGGAAAGCAGCAAATTACAGGACAATTTACAAATTCCAATTCTTGGTGTAATGTTGGTTGTCAATACTATACTTCAGAAAGTGGTTTATGGACTTCTCTTGGAAATGTGGAGACTGGTCAAACAAAACCATTCCAATTTCAAGTTTCAGCACCAAGTGTCGGTTCCGGAACGAAAACAGTTTCTGTTAAAATCAATTGCCAATATGGTGGTGGACTTTGTAGCTACCCCCAAGAAAATTGGAACGGTCAAATAACAATAGCATATAACCCTTCACCAGAAGAATCGCAAGCAACTCAAAAGCAAACAACAGCAAATTCTGAAATAAATAATGCAAAATCATTAATTAGTGAAGCTACTTCTATAGTAAATTCTGCACAAGAGAAAATAAGAGAGGCTAGTAATTTAGGAGCAGATATAGGCTCTACCCAGCTATCACTTAATTCTGCAAATACGGCTGTGCAAAATGCAAATAATTATTTAAGTTCTGCCCAAACTGCATACTCTGATGGAAGCAGTAATATAAACAGTAAGAATTGGAATGTAGCTAGTTCCAATTTTGATACTGCCATATCAAAGGCAAATCAAGCACAATCTAGCGCTACCACCGCAAAATCTAATGCGGACTCTGCTAAAGCACAAACTACCTCCATTATCGAAGAGTGGAATAGGCTTAAAACAGCTGCTCAAAATAAAATATCAGATGCGAATTCTGCTATTGATACAGCAAAACAACGAATACAGGTTGGTGAGAGTGTAATATATAATGCAACAATTCTGGGTTTAGACACTGTTCAAGCAAAAGCACAGATTGCAACAGCAGGAACGAAAGTAGATTCCGCAACAGCTTACTATCAAGAAGCGTCTTCTATGTTTAAGGCTGCAACAAATAAGGAAAGTTTTGAGGGTGCTAAAAGCAAAGCACAATCAGCTATAGATATTGCAAAAGAAGCTGAACAGTTAGCAACATCAGCGTATTCCTCTTTGGCAGCAACATTGGCTGTAGCAGGAGAATCTTCTAAAGCAATTTTGAATGCTAATAGTGAAGTTTCTCAGATAAATGAGATTATGACTAAACTGGATTATATAATAATTAGTACAGAAAAGTATGGCGTAAATTTAGCAGACACAAAAAATGTAGCAACATCTTCAAAAACAACTATAGATAGTGCAGAGGATTTATTATCTCAAGCAAAAAACAGACAAGCTTCTGGCTCTTTTAATGAAGCAGTCGGTCTTGCAAATAAGGCTAGAGATGAAGCTGCAAAGTCTATGAACAGACTAGATACTATATCTCATACAATATCATTAAGTGCACAAAAAGCTCTTGACGATGCTTTTGAAAAGAGTAAATCAAAAATTGCAGAAGCTGAAAGTGAAGTTGGTTCTGCTGCATCAACATATGGTGCAACAGCTACATTAATAGTATCGGCACAAAATTCATTAGCAGATGCCAAAAAATCATTGGAGGAAGTAAAATCCCATACCGATAAAGTAAAAACTGCTTCTGGCTTGTCTGATTTAGTTAAAGAACTCGATGCAGCATTTAAAGCTGTAGATGAAACTAATAAAAAGATTACAGACTCAATAAATGATGCAAAATCTGCAAAGCTAGGTTTAGTAAAAAAAGTAGCTGGAGTGGGAGCAGCTGCAGCAGGAGCTGCTGGGGGAGGTTTCCTGTATTATAGGTGGAGGAAAAAGAAGAAAGGAGAAAAATCCAAAGAAAAAGAACATGCAGGAAAGAAAATAAAACACGATAAAGAGGAAAAGGAACACAAAGAAAAGAAATCCAAGAAAATACTAAGTTTATTCAGTAAAATCAAATGTCCTGAGTGCGGTCATAAAATAAAGAAAAATCAGAAATTCTGCCCACAATGCGGGAAAAAAGTAGGTGATTAGTTTATGCTATATTTAATATTATTAGTTCTATTAGTTTTTACTATCTTTTGGTTTGGGGATTTAGTACTTACTTTAAAAGTTGCAAAGCATTTAGGTCATGAAGTAGAGATAAATCCAATAATTAGGGTAATATTAAAGACTAGAAGGAAATTAATTTTTTTATTTAAAGCACTTGAACTTGGTGCCTTTATTTATTTATTATGGTTCTTATCAACTTTTGAAGGGAAAACTCCATTTTACATCTTGCTTATTTTTATATTGTTTTACAGCTTACTGGTTGCAAATAATGCTCACATATTTTATAAAACTACTGGAAAAGAAAGCATTGTTTTTAAATTAGTCTACCTTGGATTGGTTTTGTCTATCCTATTTTTTATTTATTTGAACTATCTGCTGTACAATGATTTGGAAATGTCTTATAATGCTCTCGGTGCTGCTAACAGCAAGTATGTTGAATTATATTCAAAATACGAAACTCAGAACAAAAGTCTGGCAAAAGAACTTCCAAGAGATTTTGCGCAGCTACTTGACGAACTAAATTTGAGTATAAGGAGATAATATGAAAAAAGTAATTTTGCTCTGATTAAATCAATTTCGTCTGCTTTTCTATCTTTTCTTCCTTAACTGGTTTGCCTTTACCCCAGCCAGAGTAATACATAATAGAATTTTCCTTTCTCAATTTAAAAATTGGCTTCTTTTTCTTTTTGGCTTTCTCTTTGATTACTTCTTCTTCCAAAATTTTAGGTAAGCGTGTGTCCATTTTGCAATCAGAATATCAATTTGAATACTCCTATAAATAATTTTGCTCACGTAGCCCCCGATTCAGTTTATCGTTTCGTAAAGCCCCCGATTACGTTAGTTATAATAAAAAATTTTGTTTAATCTTTGTGAATGAATATCATTTCATACAACTATTAGCGAAGTAATCCACTAAACAGTACCCCCTAAATAGAATTCTCTACTTTTGAATTAAAAGAAAAATCCATGCAGAAGTTCTGCACAGATTTTTCTCCCAATAAACATGAAATCACAATTCAAAAGCTTCCTAAAAAAGCTTTCGGTTCCGAATGAGGAA
>JACPTD010000122.1 GCA_016192955.1 Candidatus Woesearchaeota archaeon
TAAGAGCGGCAACAGTGGTCGTGTGTATGTCCCGATAGAGTGGATTGGCAAAAAAGCAAAGATAATTCTGGTAGAAAAATGATACGATTAGAAAAACAAGATTATTTAGGGAAATCTAAAGATGAACTTATTGAAGATTTAGTCTAGTTAAAGTTGTGGAGAAGCTGGAAAGATTATGAAAAGATTAAACTGCTGGAAGTGCAACTTAGGCATGAAGCGAATAATGGATAATTTTCAGGGTTTTAAAGTGAATGCCTGGCAATTAAGAATACCCAAATCAATAGAACAAATATACAATATCACAAAAGGCAAAAAAATTGAGTTTGAGCTTGAACCGGAAACGATAAGGTTGAAGATTTAGCGAGTAATATGCAAAAATTAATTATTTGATGCAGATTCTGCCGGCGCTTCTGAGGCTGCATCAGGAGATTCTTTTGGTTCAGCTTTCTTTTTATTCTTCAAATTAGCCTCTACATCAGCCATGCTTCTATGGCCTTTGCCTTCATAAACAGCTTCATTTCTATCCATGTACTTTCCAACAAAATGGGTAGGCATATTCGCTCCGTCTTTGCCTACAACTGCCCCGTCTAATGTCGCAACAAGCCCTTCCCTTCCCAAATCAAATGAAACTTTGTCAGCTATTGTTCTTTCAAGCCCGCCAGTTTCTTCTGGAGAGCCATTTTTCACAGAAGAACCGGATTGTTTATATGCCGGCTCGCCTTCGAAAAATTCGGTTACGCCGCTTTTATCAAGCCTTAAACGCACATACACTTTTTTTAAATCCCCGTCTAGTTCCATTGCATCGGCTTCTGCGGAAAACTTTTTGCGGAGAATCTCTAAAATTCCGCTCTTGTCTGGGGACAGGCCTGCTGAAATGCTTTCTGAAAGCGCATTCCTAAGCGAAAACAATTCTGCATACACCAAGCCTTCGAATGCCAGAATTTTGTAAATCCTTGCTAATTTTCCGTTGTTCTTATATTTACCAGCCATCATTGTATAGAACTCATTTCTTAACAAGCCTTGCAATCTTTCATGAGCCCTGTTGCCTTTGATGCCAAGCACATGGCCTAGTTCGTGCATGACATCTGCGCGCTTAAATGCTTCAACAGTTTCTGCAACATCTTTGCCGCTAACTCCAAGTTCCGAGACATACTCATTAATTCTTTTATGCACAGCGCCCTCTGTCAATAGATAGCCCAAGTCTGTATGGTAAGCATATAGGAATCCTTCTCCTGCGACATCATTAAGAATTCCTGTTGCCAAAACTCCCGGAGTGCCTGCTTTATCAAATGTCAAGCCTTTTTTGCCGAGAAAGTCAACCCATTCCTGCGCCTCAAAATGATATTTGCCTCCAGGCGAAAGGATTCTCATGGTTTGCTCAAGGTTTAATTTCCTGTGCTCGTAAAGGCCAACAGCGTTATTGTCAACTGCCATAACCTCTGTAGAGGATACTTTCAATCTGGGCATCTTCGTGTCGGTTGGATGCGGAAGATAAATGCCAACAGGAGTTCCTGTAACGTATATAAGGCCGCGCACGTTTGCGATTTGCGATATTGTTGGAACTAAGTCAAAATCAGCTGGCTTGACATTAGTTGCTGCGTTAATCCAGCCGTCCATTCTTGGAGCGCTTTCATCCCAGCTTGTAGGCAGTCCAAATTCAGCAACATCTGCCAATGAAAACCGTTCAAGCCTGTTTGCTGTGCGCAGGTAAGCAGAGCCATTCCTCATTGTCAATGAAGAATTGCCATAAGGATAACTGCTCGGGGATGGCTTAAATTCACGCTGCATTGATCTATGCTCTTCAGGTTTTATAGTCTTAGGAGTAGCAGGATCGCTTGCATTATAATGTTCGCTTAAAATTGCACCAGTCATTTTATTAGTTTTATAGTCTTACTTGTAAGATTAAAATAAAAAGAAAATAAAATTAAAAAGAAAAATTAAGCAGTTTTAGGCTGCTTTGAGTAAGTCATCAATTGTGCCAGTTGCGATAGCTGTATTAACTTTTTCTCTTAATTGCCCTTCAAGTTGAGCCTTTATACCGGCAACTTCTGTGGGGTCAGTAGCTCCATTTATCCATGGCCCATAAACAACATTGTTACCAGTTGCTTCAGCAATTTTCATAGTTGTTTTTTTACCTTGATCTGTAGGCAACGTGGCAACTATTTGCTGGTCTTTTTCAGCTACGTATTGAGTTGCAGTTTGTAAGTAAACACCGATTAAAGCTTCTACTAAATCTGATGTTACCCCCTTTGCACCAAATTGTTTTACTAAGGAGCTTATAGCTTGATAGGAAGCTTTCCAACGTGGATCTTTTGGATCAAGATTATGTCTTCCAAGCAATTCTTCTGCTACTTTATTGGCATAAGCCCAAAGGCCTTCTGCATTTATATTTCCACCTTTAGTTACACCTTTTTCTTCCAACTGTTCAGGTTTATATTTTTTAAGATCTCTTAGAGAATCAGCTAAAGCATCTCCATATTGTTTGTTATTTCTCAACATTTCTATTGCTTGGTATGCTACACTTGGTTGTTTTGTTTCTGCCATTTTTCTTTCCACCCCTTGTTTTGTTTCTTTCTGTTATTTATTAACTTTGTTATTAATTTGTTACTACTTTATTATGATAACACTTATATTTAAACTTTTCGCTTCTGGAGTATATATGTTAATCACCTCCAAGAAACTTGAAACGCGAGTGAGTCACTCACATTCCACTAAGTTTGTTACTACTAACTAATAATGAAACTTATATATAAATCTTTCGGTTTGATAGGTAAGCATTGTTTATTTTCTATATTGAAAAATAATTAGGGTATAGGTAATGTATAATCAATCTTTTTTGACAAACTCAGTATTCGCCATATCCTTGAAATAATTGTCTCCTGTAAGAAATTTTACCGAATGTTTTTTCGCTATTGTGTAACCTATCGCGTCTGGGATTGATAGATTGCGATGCAACGACTTTAAATCCATAGCTTGTTTTATGTCTTCAATTGAAACGTTAACAGCAAATTCAGAAAATTTTTCTGTATGCTCATTTGCCATTTCTTTGCCCATCTCTTTTTTTAGGCTATAGTTTAATTCTGCTAAATTAAATGCAGTTGTGATTATCCCACAATCAAGGTAAGGTTTATAGTTCTGCGAACCTCTTACAATCTCAATTAGCGCATAGGTATCGAAGAAATAAAGATTATTCATCCCAACATTCCCTATCTGATTCTCTAAGCATTTCTTCTGTGCTTTTTTTGAATTTAAAGGTTCCAAATACCTCTCTTAAAACGTTTTTCTTTTTTCCAATCAGTAGCACAATTTCCTCATTCTCTTTTATCCCTTCTTCCCTTATCTTTTCTTTTGGGATTACAACTCCAAAAGACCTTCCCCATTTTCTTACTTTTGCTTCAACTTCTATCATGATTATACCAATATAATCAAAGTATATAAACCTTTCTCTTTTGTATTTAATATTACACTTCAAAATACAAATTTATCTTCTATATTGAAAAATAATTACTTTCTTCCAAGGCAAAGATTTATAAAGAAAATTAATTTACAAGAATCTGGGGTTAATTGATGGCAAAGAAAGATAAAAACCAGTACAGGCAATCCAAGGAAATAAATGAAGAGCCTCAGGCTGCTGCTGAGCAGCCAAAGGAGGCAGAAGCTATTTCTAAACTGCCTAAAGATGTTCAGGAAAAGCTCAAGACTATAAAAACAAAGCTTGATAAATTCCAGAAAAGGGTTCTTGAAAAATTTGACAAGTACATTGTTGGAATTGCCCTGATGCCGCCTCCAAAGCCAGAGGAGCTGCAGCAGCTGCAACAGATGCAGCAGCCGTCCCTGCAGGATCAGCCGCTTGCCGAGCCAAAGCCCGAAGACAAGGATAAAATTCATGTCTTGGTTTTGGTTGATGACTCTGACAGCAGAACAATGTCAAAGCTTGAGCTAAAAGACAAGCTTACTGCCATAATCAGCAGCATAGGCAATGAAATTGACCCAAACATAACCCCTCAAACGCTGATTCTTTCAGAGCTCTGGCAAAACTGCTTTGATGCGAAATATGAGCTATTGCAGTTAATAGCGTTATCCGCGCCAATCCACGATACAGGAATGCTTCAGGCAATCAAGATTGCAGAAGTCCATAAAACAATGGTTTTGAAGAAATTTGAAAAATATATTGTGTCTTACGTTCTTGCAGGCTCTTTGGTTCAGGGCAAGGCAACCCCAACAAGCGACATTGATGTATGGATTGTTATTGATGACACTGATGTCAAGAAGATGACAAGAGCAGAGTTAAAAGACAAGCTGAGAGCTATAATAATTGGAATGGGCATAGAAGCCGGCGAATTAACAGGGATAAAAAACAAGCTCAACATACAAGTCTATATTTTGACGGATTTCTGGGACTCATTAAGGGAGGCAAACCCTGTGATATTCACTCTGCTTAGAGACGGCGTTCCATTCTTTGACAGGGGCATTTTCATGCCTTGGAAGCAATTGCTGAAGATGGGCAAGATAAAGCCAAGCGCAGAGGCCATAGACATTTTCATGGGCTCAGGCGAGCAGGTCATCAGAAGAGTGCAGCTTAAGCTGAATGAAATCGGGATGGAAGACATATATTACGCGCTTTTGACTCCAAGCCAGGCAGCCTTAATGCTTTACGGAGTCGCTCCTCCGTCTCCAAAGGAAACAAGCTCACTGATGAGGGAAATATTTGTCAACAAGGAAAAATTGCTTGAAGACAAGTTCATCAGGATTCTGGAAAGGGTTGTTGAGACAAGAAAAGCGATAGAGCACGGCGAGAAAAAGGAGCTAAGCGGAAAGGAAATTGATGAATTATTAAGCGACGGGGACAAATACCTCAAAAGGGTTAAAAGGCTTTTTACCCAGATTGAAAAGATAAGGGAAGAGCAGGAAATGCTTAATATTTATGACACAATAACCACAGTAATCAGGGATGTTTTAAGGCTGGAAGGGGTTGAAAAGGCAAAGGACAATGAAATGCTGCATCTTGTTGAAGACAAATTAGTCTCAGAGGGAAAGATGCCTTCCAAGTTTTTGAGGACAATGCAGGATCTTATGAAGGCAAAAAAGGACTACGATGATAAGAAGCTGTCAAAAGTGGAGATTGAAAAGATACACCAGGAAGCAGGCGCCTTGATAAAATTCCTTGTTGAGCACATGCAGAGAAAAAGGGGAAGGGAGCTTGACAGGCTTAAGATAAGGGTAAAGCACGGCAGCAAGTTTGGCGAGGTGATTCTGCTCGGCAGCGAAGCCTATATCATTAACGACATAGACAATGAGGAGAAAGAAATAAGCAAGGCAATAATCAGCCCTGACGGGAGCCTGGGCACGCTTGAAAAAAGCTCTTTGGAAGAATTGGAAAAATCCATTGCAAAAATAGAAACTCCGCAAAAAACCTCCATTAAAGAGCCGATATTCGAGGACTTGAAAAGAATCTTTGGAAAGGACGTTGAGATTCTGATGAATTATTAGCGCTTATGCAAACTTTCATGGGAAAATTTGACAAAATCCAGGCAGCATTCTTCTTGTACCCGATATTTGCATCGCTTTTGTCTTTTTATTTCAAAGCCAATGCCTTTTTTTCAATTCTCGTTTTTTTGGCGTTGCCGTCTTTGGTATTGTCTTTTCTTAATAAAAATCTTATAAAAAAATCCGCTTTATTTTCAGCCGTTTTGGGAATTCCTTTAACGATAATAACTGATTACCTTGCTGAAACTTCCGGAGGCTGGCTTTTCCCCGAATCTGCCTTTACATTCAGGCTGTTTGGAGCAGTGACAATTGACGGGCTTGTGTTTGGCTATCTATATGTGTATTTTATTATTATGTACTACGAATATTTTGTAAACCGTAAACAAAAAGACGAATTGTTTTATCCGAATCTGAAATATTTAGCAATAGGATGTTTGACTTTGTTCACATTATTCTTGTTAATTTTTATATACAATCCGTTAATCCTAAAAATAAACTATATATATCTTAAAATGGGAATGATATTGATAATCCTTCCTGTTTGCGCAATTCTTTTAATGCGCCCTAACCTAGTTGCCAAGTTTTTCAAAGCAGGGCTTTATTTTTTCTGGTTCAGTCTTATTTACGAGATAACTGCGTTAAAGCTTGGCCAGTGGACATTTCCAGGGAAGCAATATCTTGGACTTATAAGCCTGTTTGGAGTAAAATTCCCGCTTGAGGAGTTATTTTTTTGGATAATGCTCGGGGCTGTCAGCGTCATATCATTTTACGAGCTTTTTGACAACAATAAAAATAATTTTTTCAGATTTCGAAACATTAATAAACATTAAGAACTATTCTTCTTTCGGTGGTTAAATGAAAACAGGCTACAAGGTTTATGACTGCATGACAACAAAGCCGATTTCTGTTTCTTCCCAGGCATCCTTGGAGGAGTGCGCAAAGGTTATGGCAAAAAACCACGTTGGCGCATTGGTCATCAAAGACAACCATGAGTCAAAAGGCCTTATAACAGAGCAGGACATAGTAAGAAAGGCGCTTTCAAAAGGTATAAATCCATTGACAAAGAAAGTGAAGGATTTCATGGAAACAAAATTGATAAAAATAAGCCCAAGTGACGACATCTATGACGCTTTGATAAAAATGCGCGATTCCAATATAAGGCACTTGCCGGTCGTTGACAAAGGAAAGATGGTGGGTTTGCTGACGCTGAAAGATGTCCTGAAAATTGAGCCAAGCTTGTTCGAATTGCTGGTTGAAAAGTTTGAGCTGAGGGAAGAGACAAGAAAGCCGATTGACAGGATTATTTCAAGAGAAGCAATCTGCCAGGGTTGCGGCGCTTACGTTGAGGATGTAAAAAAAGTCAAGGGATCCTTATTGTGCGAGAGATGCGCTAAAGAGGCTTGAAAACCAAAATCTTTAAATACAAAATAACACTTCTTTAATTTGCCTATAGGCAGCACTTTTTCTCAAAAACACCGCTTTTTGACCATTTTTGTATACTGCAAACATAATGTTTATATAGTATAAGTTATCTATAATCATTTTAATATGGATTTCAAAAACCGCGACATAATATCCATTAACGATTTCTCAAAGGAAGAGATTTTGCACATCCTTAAAGCTGTGAGGCAGATGGAGCAAAAGCCGAAAAATAATCTCCTAAAAGGCAGGATTCTTGCTGCATTGTTCTTTGAGCCGTCAACAAGGACAAGGCTAAGCTTCACATCTGCAATGGAGCAGCTTTCCGGAACTGTGATTGGGTTTTCAGCGGCAAACACCACTTCAATACAAAAAGGCGAATCGCTTTGGGACACTATAAAGATGACTGAGCAGTACGCTGATGTGATTGTGATAAGGCATCCTCTTGAAGGCTCTGCAAGGCTTGCTGCAGAGGCAGCCAATGTGCCTGTTATAAACGGCGGCGACGGAAGCAACCAGCATCCGACACAAACAATGCTTGATCTATATACGATACAAAAAACAAAAGGCAGGCTCGAAAACCTGCATATAGGGTTTGTGGGAGACTTAAAATACGGCAGGACAGTGCATTCGCTTGTGATTGCATTATCCAACTTTAACCCAACTTTCTATTTCATAGCGCCGGATGATCTGCAGATGCCCGAAAGCTACCTTGACGAGCTTTATCAAAAAAAGGTGAAATACCACAAGACATCCGACTTGGGAAGATTCAGCAAGGAGCTTGATGTGCTTTATGTAACAAGGATACAAAAGGAAAGGTTTCCTGATCCGCTGGAATACGAAAAATTCAAGGGCATATACAGGATTGATGAAGCCTTTTTGCAAAATATAAAAAAAGACCTGAAGATAATGCACCCATTGCCAAGAGTTGACGAAATCGACAAAAGCATAGACAGCACAGAGCACGCAGCTTATTTTGAGCAGGCGGCAAACGGCATTCCAGTCAGGAAGGCATTGCTTGCTTTAGTGCTTGGCAAATTAACATGAAAAGAAGAAAATCAAAAAAGAAAGCAGCTAGAAAGTACGCTGGAAAAAGAAAGGCAAAGGCTAAGCAAATAGCTGCGGATACTGCGCCAAAAGAAGAGTCCAAAAGAGAGCTTAAGATAAGCGCCATAGGCGAAGGGACTGTCATTGACCACATTCCAACAGACGCAACTTTCAAGGTTGTTGAGATACTTGACTTGGAAAACCATAATGGAGTCATATCAATAGCGACTAATCTGCAAAGCAAGAGGATAGGGAAAAAGGGCATTGTAAAAGTAGGCGGAAAAGGTCTGACTCAGGAAGAAGTCAACAAAATAGCTATTGTAGCCCCTGAAGCAACTGTAAACATAATAAAAAACTACGATGTAAAGGAAAAAATAAAGGTTAATGTGCCTGATGTGATTGACAATGTTGTAAAATGCTCAAATCCGGTGTGCATCACAAACAACGAGCAGGTTGCAACCAAGTTTTACGTCGTGAAAAAAGATCCGCTTAAGATTAAATGCCATTACTGCGAGAGAAGCATGGGGAAAGAGGATATTGAGATAATTTAGAATACAAAATAATTAAAACAAAATTTGGAGGGTATAAACATGAATAAAATATTTTATATATTTTTGTCAGTCGGTGTGATTCTTGTTATAGGTAACATAATCACCAATGGTGTACTCGGTGTACTATTTTTATTACCAGTATGGATAATTAATGATGTATTTGGATTTGATTTAATAAAATTTATTACAAAGTGTCAAGGAGAAGGATGCTGGCTGCCAGTTATTGTTGCCGGCAGTATCTCGATATTGATTACGTTCATATTGTTTGGTTATTTTTTAGACAAATTTTATGAAAGGAGAAGAATAAAAAACAATATCAAGAATGAAAAATAGAAAAATTATTTATGGATTATTAATA
>JACPTD010000025.1 GCA_016192955.1 Candidatus Woesearchaeota archaeon
ATAAACCAATGCCAGCAAAATAAAATTTACAATGCTTGAAATCGTTTTTGCAACAGGCTCAATAAAATATTTTATGGCGTTCAAAATTTTTTTAAGCATATTCTGGCAAGAGTCATATTCTTTATAAAAGTTATGGTGAAATGCAGATGTGTGTTTAGTATCGTAATTGGTTTACGTTTTGAATAGTTTTTAAATAAGGCTTTAATTTTGCTGAATATTCCACTTCTGAGGTGGTTTTAATGCCAAAATTAAACGAAAAAAAAGAAAATGGGTTATAAGACAGATAAGAAAAGGTGCGCCAAAGAAGGATATAGCTTTGGCAATGAAAATAAGCCGAATGGCCTTGTGGAAGATAGAACAAAACCACAAGAAGTATGGGGAGGATGGTCTAAAAGACCATAAACCGGGCAGATTGTTCGAGCCATTAAGCCCAAGATTTTATGATTTTGTCGTAAAATATTGGAAAAAATACAAGTGCGGAGCAAGAAAGCTTCATGCTATATTAAAGAACAAAGGGTTTAAAGTTTCTTTGAGAAAAATCAGCCAAGTTCTTGTAAAGGAAGGCTACCAAAAACCTTGCCTGCCCAGAAGAAAGCCAAGAAAATACAAAAGATATGAATGGCCATTGCCAAACTATATGTGGCATACAGATTGGCATGTAATAAAAGCTCAAAGGCACAAGGGGGAAAGCATTATCGTTTACCTCGATGATTGCTCTAGGAGAGCAATGAGCTATTGCAAAGGAGCAGAAAATACAAGGAATTCTCTGTTTGCGCTGTATGGCGCAATCGCTGAAAACTTAGTAATACCATTTATCCTTAACAGCGATAGGGGCACACATTTCTTTCCAAATAAGAAAGACAAGAAAGGAAAGGCTATACACCAGTTTCAGGAAGCACTTGCAGAGCTAGGGATAGTTTTTGTGCCTTCGAGAAGAAGGCATCCGCAAACCAATGGGAAGATGGAGAAGTTCTTTCACATTCTGGATACAGAATTTGACGAGAGATTTGAAACTCTGGATGAATTTTTTGATTATTACAACAATGAGAGGCCTAGCGAAGCAGTTGATTATATGACCCCAAATGAGGCATACAAAAAGCGCCTTTAAAAAGGCGCAGGAATGTAAACCAATTTCGGTACAAGTAAACCTAAATTGGTACTATAGGTTTTGTCGTCTATAAGAAAACAGGTGGTTACGATTTAGGTTTACATTTTGACAGATTGATGTGTAGGGATATTTATTGTCAAATTTTTGTATAGTGGGATATTGTTTATTGCTCAGGAATTAATGTAAACTTAATTCGGTACTATACAATTGATTTATTTTACAGAAAACATTTCGTCCTTATCCAGCAAAGCCAATACTGCCTTTTTGATGATAATCTGAACATCGATTATTTTTTGCGGATTGTCTAAGTCAACCTTTGGCTTGTCAACAACTTAAGTTAACTTTGCTATCATCTCTGTTGATGGCATATTAAAATGCCTTTTGTGCAGGTCCAGCTTCCATTTTTCTGAGCTCTTTATGCCTTTCTGCATCTTTTTAATCTCTTTCTGCATGGCTTTAATATTTGCATTAACCCATTTCTCGATTGGGACCCAGTGGAAAGTGTGCTCAAGCATGCCTTTTTTTCTTTTTAGCTTGCTTAAGCTTTTGACAATTTTCTTGGGGTTTGGGGCTCTGAGCTTAAAGAGCCCGTCAACATCAGACTTCAGAAATCTGGCTTTTTGCTTTATTGACTTCAAGGCTTTTTCAACCTCTTCCCTTGCGCTGCCGGCATGGCTTGGCTCATGGGTTACAAGAAGGTTTGCTTCCATTATATCACCCCAAATGGCTTATAGCCAAGATGTATAAATAATTTTCTATGTTTTTTAATCTAACATTCCGGATTGGTGCAGTACCCTGCTGACAGGTTCTGCATTATAAAATACGTGCCTTAACCTATCAATATAGCCCATCGCGCCTCTTAAGGAAGGCACTATCTCTTCTACGTGCTCTATAAAAACTTGCTTATAATTGATCGGCGAAAGCTCTAGCGCCCTTTTAAAATAACTAGTTGCTGCCTCGTCCATCCCTTTGATGATCATTGCTAGGCCTAAAAGAGAATAATATCTTGCACCTTGATTTACTTTTGCTTCCAGACATTCTTCCACTGATAATGCAGGAAGCCGCAAAATCTTATGCATGAAACGGGCAAGCTTTGGGTCAGCTCCGTGTTCAATATACGCTTCAGTTTCCCTGTCTTCCTCTATCATGAATATTGCCATCAAGACTTGGGGTGTTTTATAATACGACATAAAAACTTTTCTAAATCTTCTCCAAATATATCTCAAACTCTTTGCCCTTGACCTTTTCCCTGCTTGCAAAAGCATGCTTTTTGCTGGGCTCAAGCTCGGAAACTTTTAATTGGGAAGCTCCTACCTTTTCTTTGATTACTAAACTCCATTCTTTCATCATCTCTTTTAGCTCTTCGTCTGTTTTAATAAATAAGGATATGCTGTCGGATTTCTGCAATCCTGCTTTTTTCCTTAAAGCCTGCACCCTCCTCATTATTTCTCTGGCAAATCCTTCTGCCTCCAAGTCTTCTGTCATTTCCTTGTTTAAGTAAACAAAGCCGTGTTTAAATGGGATTTCTTCATAAGGCAGTGGGGCTTCCCTTGCAACAATTAAGTGCTCTTTCAAAATGCTTATTGCCTCGCCATCAATATTGCATTCATATTTCCCCTTTTCCTGTATTTGTTTTAGCACGCTTTCAGGGCTGTCAATTGTAAGCTTTGCAATTATCTTTGGAGCCTTGTCCCCAAAATCAGGGCCTATTTTTGAGTAGTCAGCTTTTAGCTTTACTTTTACATTGGGCATTGATTCAACAATCCTGACTTCTTTTGCATTTGCCTGTTTTTTTATTGCTTCTCTCAGCCTTTCAGCAGCGCCTGCAATATTCTTGTCTTTTGCAGCTATCACAATCTCCTTCATGGGCCATCTAACTCCAAGGTGTATTTTTTCCCTTAAAGCAAGCGCGCTCTGTATAATCTCGCTTGCAGTCTGCATTGACTCTTCCAGATTTTTATCGATTAAATCATCATCATATTGAGGCCATTCGAGCAAATGAATGCTGGCTTCTTTCAGCTTGAATTCATGCCTTAGGTTTTGGTATATCATCTCTGTTATAAAAGGCGCAATCGGGGCAAATAATTTTAATGAGCCCAATAACACATCATAGACAGAGCGCAGCACAACCCTTTTGTCTTCATCGCTGCCCATTGCTGCCTTTTCCCTTGTCAGCTGTATGTAAGTCCTGCTTAGCTCCAGAAACAACTCCTCAACCTGCCATGGAACTTCGTTCAGCCTGTATTCTTCAAACAATTCTGTTACATTGCTTATTGCGGAGTTAAGCTTGGATAGTATGTACAATTCCTCAATCCCGAGCCTGCTTTTTTCCACATTTAAATCCGCGGGATTTGCTTTAAGGTGTTTGGCCATGTCGATTGCATACTTGTGCAGGTTCCACAGCACCGTCAGGTTTTTGTGCTTGACTTTCATATCGTCAAAGTTATAGTTTATGTCAACTCCCGGAGCTGTGCCGCCAACCATGTAATACCTTAACGTATCTGCTCCATACTCCATGACAACCTCCTGCGGCAGAATATAGTTTCCAAGGGATTTGCTCATTTTTCTTCCCTGCGCATCATTAATAAAGCCGTGCATATAAACAGATTTAAAGGATTCATTGCCCATGGCAATCATTGAAGCAACAAACAAAAGGTTAAACCAGCCCCTGATTTGGTCAATGCCTTCCAAAATGAAATCCGCGGGATACAATTTTTCAAACAGGTCTTTTCTTCTTGGGAAATCCAGGCAGTTCCATGACGCAGAGCCGGCATCAATCCACACATCCAGTATGTCAGGAACCCTTTCTTTTAAAGCGCCGCAATTGCACTTTATCCTGACTTCATCAATCCACGGCTTGTGCAAATCATCCGGAATCCTTCCTGCAAGCTTTTTCAGCTCGTCAGCTGAGCCGATAACAACAAAGTCATTGCATTTTTTGCATTTCCAGACAGGCAGAGGAGTGCCCCAATACCTTTGCCTTGTTATTCCATTGTCCCTTAAATTTGCAAGCCAGTTGTCAAAATTTCTGGAGCCGGCAAAGTCAGGGACCCATTTTATGCTTTTATTTAATTCTCTCATTTTGTCCCTTAAATCCTCAATCCTGAAGAACCATTGCGTTGTTGTCCTGTAAATGACGGGATTTTTGCAGCGCCAGCAATGCGCGTAATCATGCTCTAATTTTGATTCAGCAACAAGAAAGCCTTTTTTCCTTATCTCCTCTGTTATCTTTTTGTCGTCTTTTTTTGCAGTTAAGCCTGCGAAAAGCCCGCTTGTTTCATCGAACACGCCTCTTTCTGTCAGCGTGTTAAACGGGGGAATGCCGTTCCTGTGCCCGACTTCATAGTCTTCAGGGCCGCATCCGGGCGCCATATGCACCAGGCCCGAGCCTGCGCTAATGTCAACATACTCTTCGCTGAGAACAATCGTGTGCACTTTTGGGTGCTTTTTTTTCAGCTCCTTAAATTGATGAGTTTCATTTTCAAACGGATGTGCGTACTCCAAGCCGGCGAGCTCGCTGCCTTTAAGCTCATCAAGAACTTCAAATTCTTTTCCGGCAATTTCGCTTATGAAACTTGATGCCAACGCTTTTGCCACAATCCAAACTTCGTTATCGACTTTTGCCCTTGCATAATCCAAATGCGGATTTGCCATAACCCCCAAGTTGAACGGGATTGTCCATGGTGTTGTGGTCCATATCACCAAAAACTCATTTTGCTTGTCTTTCAAAGGAAATTTAACGAAAATAGAATTGTCAGTTATGTTCTCGTACTCTAACTCATGCTTTGCCAATGATGTCGCGCATGATGCGCACCAGTGCATTGTTTTTTCCCCTTCGTAAAGCCTGTTATTTTCAAAAGCCCTTTTTATCAGCCACCACTCCCCTTCCATGAATGTATTCTGAATTGACTGGTAGGGGTTTTCAAAATCCATCCAAGCTCCTATTCGCCTGAAATCCTCATTCATTGAAAGCATGTTTGCTATTGCAAACTCCCTGCATTCATTGACAAAGTTTGCAATCCCGAATACGGGAATTTCATCCTTGTGCTTCAGCCCAAGCTTCTTCTCAACGGCCTGCTCTGTTGGCATTCCATGCATGTCATAGCCTGGCCTGTCCCAGACATCAAACCCTTTCATCCTTTTGTACCTTAACACGCTGTCCTTAAGCGCCTTGTTCCACGCTGTTCCAAGATGCACCTTTCCGGATGTGTAAGGAGGCCCGTCAAGAAAATAGAATTTTTCCTTTCCTTTGTTTTTTTCCTTTGCCTTCTCGTAAATATGATTCTTCTTCCAGAACTCAAGAATTTCTGTTTCCTGTTTTGTAGGCTCGTAATTTTGAATCATGCTGCTGAGAATTTTAAGTCATTATTTAAATTTTTGCAGGGATTTCATGCGCTTTCTGGCGAATTTCAAGAACAGCATTACTGTTGATGCAAAAGCATCCTTTTGCTTTTTGTGTATCGCGTTTAGCCTCTCAATATGCCTTTTGTATTTTTCATCAGTTCTCAGTCTGTTGTCCAGGCTTTGAGGCAAAAGGATTGAATGATAATTTTGGACATCTTCAAGCTTGGCTTTGAAGTCGTTTAGCTCGTATATCATGCTATTGACGCATGTGTCATTGTTATTTAGGAAAGCACCAAGCGCACTTTTTATTGCTCTTTCATCCCCGGAATTTTTAATGATGTTCAGGTTGAAGTGAAGGCTGTGAAGATTGTCGTTTATGCGCTTTTTGTTTTTTATTTGCAGCGCCAAATTCCTTATTTTGACTAATAGGCTCAGGTCTTGCGCATCCCTTACTAATTCCTTCCCTATTATTGTTGACTCTCTCTCAAAATTTTCAAAGGCTGCTGAGGCCTCATTTAGCTTCATCAGCTCTTTTTTTAATGAGTACAGGTCTTGGCTTTTTCCCGACTCAACAGAGCCCTTTAGCTCCCCTATATACCTTTCGATATCAGTTCTTGCCATCTTTTTTTATTCTTTCAACTGTAACCCTCACTATCTCATTTTCTTTCAGATTAAGAATTTTGATTACCTCAAGCGGTATGCTTATGCCAAGGCTGGTGCCGGTCTTCCTTATATACCTTATAAATTCCTCTTTGGCTTTCATCAGATTAAATAATACTAGAAAAACCCCTCTAATTTTGTCTGCTCTTTTGTCTCAAGCAAATCCTCTTTTTTGTAGCCAATGACATTGAATATTCTCTCTACTGCCGGAATCACCTGGTTGTTGATATAGTAGTCAGCGTCATACTCGTTTTCCTTGACCTCCTCGGGCAGCTTGGAGCGGTTTCTTATTATGTCATTGCCTTGCGTCACGACATACTTTATAATAGAGCCAGGCCCTATGCTTTTTCCTTTGTTTCTCAGCCTTTGGGCAACTGCAACATGGGGCCCCTTGTTGGCATAATCCAAAATATCCTTTTGCAGCTGCGTATGAATCACAACCATCCCAATCGCTATTTTCTTGCCCCTTAAATCTTCCACAACGCTTTTCACATACTCAAGCGCCTTTTTAGTGTCATGCTCCCTTAGAATTATTCCTAAAACCTTTTCCTGAACATCTTTTGCAATCAGGCTCCAGTTCCTTCTTACTGTTTCAAACCCCTTGATCTTAAGCGTGCCAAGCTCTGACATCAGCGCATACTTTTTCTTCGCGCCAAAAGGGCCTATTTTTGCAGATACAAAAATACCGGCTGGATAAAAGCCTTCATACTCAAGCTCCATAAGCCCGGGAAGTTCCGCATTTATAGAGCCTGCAAAGCCCTCGGCATCATTTTTTGACTTGCCGTCAAGGGTTAAGAACACACTGTCAGTGTCCGAATATAAAACAAAAAACCCCTCTTTTTGCGCTTTGCCAATCACTTTGTGGATGTAAAACCTGCCCCATGCAGTTATGCTTCTTGCGCATTCGATTGAATACCACCTTGCTCCAAAAAAACCCAGGTAGCCGTAAAATGAGTTTGCCAGCAGCTTCAGGCTGTTCTGCCTTGCATCCAGAAATGCGAACTTTTCATCATGCTCTTCTTTAATGATTTCCTTGATGCGCATTCTTCTTGTTATCAATTCTTCCAGCAATATTGGGATAAAGCCCTTTCTTTTGCCGCAGAACCAATGTTTTTCGCTTTCATCCGGAGAGGATTTTGCTGCATCACCGCAGCAGCCGCAGTCAATAGTGTCCGGCCCTATGTTATGCGAGCTGAGGATTGTGGGATACAGGCTCCTGAAATCAAAAACAACAATGTCCTTGTACAATCCGGGCTTAGGCTCATAGACAAAAGCGCCCTGGTAGGTGGCAAGCCTTCGCTGCTGCAATTCATCATAATGCGGCTTGTTCGGCGCAATCTCGTTAAACTGAGGCGCTTGTTTCATGATGTACCATTCAACAAGCTGCGAAAAGCCCATCCTGTTGACATCATAAATCGGAATGCCAACTATCTTAACCATCTCTATTATTGTTGGAAGCATCTTGACCGCAAGATTATATGTTAAGATTGAGTCATTAAGGTTGTATTCGCAGAATTTTTCAAGCTCGTCATGTCTGTTGTCCCATGCATCAGGCAATTCCGCCAATGAGACATTGTGCTTTTTCTCGTCAAGCAGCTCAGAAGCAACCGCATTCAGGTCATAAGAGTATGTTTCAAGCGTGCCGCCTATTATCCTTTTTATGAATTTGAATATGTCAAGGTGCGTTATCCCGTTAATTGCGACTGTTGTTTCTCTTGCGCTTTTGACTCTTAATTCAGAATAGTCCAATCCGATGTCAAGGCTGAGCTTGTGCTTGTCAGCCCTTGTTTTTATGTAAGGCAGGTCAAACCCGTCAGAGAAGTATCCTGTTAAGATGTCGGGCTTGTAATTGTTAATTGCTTCCTTGAACTTTTCAATCAGCTCTGATTCGCTGTCAACAAATTCCACGTAATCAATGCCTGTATTGAATTTTTTCCACACAAAAACCTTCTTTAGGCCGTCTCCGTAGAGGGAAAGCATTATTATCGGGTTTTTTTCAGCATCTATCGCTAAATCAAAGTGGCTGTAGGTTTCTATGTCAAATGCCAAAACCTTGGGATTATGCAAAGTGTCTGTGCTGGCTTGGGCTATTTCTTCTGCCTTGAAAACAGCGCACCTTGATATTTGATTTGCAAATTCGCCTGTTGCCTCGTGCAGCACCAATGGGGTTATGCTCTTGTCTATTAAGTATCTTCTTACAAAAGGAATGTCAAATTCATGGGTTAAGCTTACAGAGTCCCAGTCCTTTATAACCTCTCTGATTGTTGGAACGCTGCTTGGCAAATTTGTATACACTTTTATTGCAAAGACCTCCTTTCCGAGAAATTTTTTTATCACTGCTTCTGTTCTTGCCACAAAAGCAGGCTCGTTTTCGCTTTCTATCCTTATCTTTTCCAGCTTTTCGCTTATGTTGATGCTGTCCTTGGGAATCACGTAAAAATAAGGCTCAAAATTGCTGTCAAGCACAGTAATCTGGCTGCCGTCAATCGTTCTTCCATAAAGGTTTATCACAGCCTTTCCGTCAACAACCTTGTATGTTGCATCCAGAGGAAAAAACTGTATTTTCTCCGCCATAACGCTCGAGAAGGCTTTTAAGATATATAAAAGTGTTGGTGATTCCAAGAATAAAATCAACCTGCCTTTTAATTTAAATTTTAATGAGTCATGGCTTGCGATACAGTTGCAAATCTCTACACAATCCGTATTTTATATCAGCACCTATTGTATCAACGTAGTCTAAGCCTGTAAATTCTTTTTTCCATATGCCGGCTATGGTTTCTAAAACAAACCAAGTTCCAGAAGGAGACTGTCTTGCTATCTTCCTTGCAATTTTTGCATCGTTATTTATAAAATTGAAGAATGCTCCTATTTCCTCAAACCTTGATCCATTCCTTTTGTAAGTTCTATCTCGTTTGAAATTACCTTGTGCAACAATTAGCGGAGCGCCGTTTATGACCCCTAAACTTCTTAATTGTCTTATATTTGACTCGCCAATTTGAACAAGTGCACCATCATATTCCACGCCAATGGAAGGAATGCCTAAAGCTGAAGATATTGCAACAACCCTGTAATCTCCTGCTCCTGCATCACAAAACCAAATCGAAGAACAGAGAATTCCTTTTGCTATAAGCTGCTCAAGCCCATATTTGATTCCGTCCAGACTTGATGGAACGAATCTACCTTTTCCAGTATCCCACTTGTATTCCCCATTTCTAGAATAAACTCTTTCTCCTTCCAGATAAACCAACTTGGTGAGAGTCAAAGAAACCTTTTTATAACTTCAAAATTTTCGGCTAAAAATGAAAGGGGTAGCAGTATTTATTATTCTTGCTTTAGTCATACCTTTAGCTTACTCCATCTCAATCAAAGAGCTTATAGCAAAATACAGCTTTTCAGCTATTACGCCGCAATTCAACATAACAAGCCATGCGGATTTTATGACTGATGCCAACAACAACGGCATAAATGACACATTGGTCATAGAGCTGGAGGCAAAAAATTCTGTTGGCACTTTTGTTTTTGTCGTTAATTTGCTTGACAAAAACGGCATCTTGACGAACGAGACCAACAGGACGCTGCCAGCAGGAACCAACAAAGTAAACATAACTTTCAGCTCGCTTTTATTGTCCCAGGAGCAGTTCAACTATTCTGTAAAAGTTTATAATTCCAGCAGAAGGCAGAAATTCAGGAAAGACTTCATTCTGACGCAAATTTACCAGAATTATGAGGAAGGATTCAGGATTGTTGGCATAAAAGATTCCCAAGCAGAAAAAACATTAAGGATAAATTCAACTATAAACTCTCCAAAAAATGAAACGCATATCACTGCAATATTCTTGAATTATGCAAACCAGTCCATATTCTTAAAGACAAGCAAAACTTTTAGGCAGGGAACAAATCACATTATATTTGATTTTGACAACGAGAGCATAAAAAGAACCCACTACACAGGAAACTTTTCAGTCCCGTCAATAAAAATAGGCAGAAAAACGCACAGGACGGATTTTACAACAGCTTCTTACGATTTCAGGGATTTTGCCGCAAGCCCTTATATTTTTAATTTCACCGATAATGGGTTGGATTTGAACGGCAACGGAAAATACGACTTTCTCGGGATTGACGCCGATGTAAACGCGCTTAAAGCAGGAAATTACGTTTTGACTGCTGCATTGTATGACTTATTTGGCGCGCTTTTGGAAACAAAAAACACCTCAGTAGGCTTGGGCACAGGAAACAGCATAATCCCGATAAGGTTCAACGGCACAGGCATTAATGAAAAAAGGCTTAATGGGCCGTTCATAGTCAAATATGCCGAGCTTTATGAAAAGGGGATTATGGTTGACAGGATTAATGACGCTTACACAACAAAAAGCTACAACTTTAACGACTTTGACAGCCCGGACCTGCCGGATTTGGCAGTCAACATCTCAGTTTCTGATGAATACAGGCACGGCATTGGAAACATAACAATCAACTTTACTTTTATAAACAGGGGCAGTAAGCACGCATTCAATGTTGTTGCTGATGTCTTTGATAATGCGACATTTTCCAAAAGCAATAAGTCAAACATATTGAATGCAAATTCTAAAATAACCTATCAGTTTTATTTTGAAAATATTTCAGATTTTGAGATAACCGCGATTGCCGATTTGCAGGGCTTAGTGGAAGAATCGAATGAAAGCAATAACGCTGAAAAAGTTATTATAAAGCTGAATAAAAAGCCGGTTTTGGCCCCAATCAGCGATATGACTGCCAATGAGACAGGCAAGATCATAGTTAATCTTTCAGCTTTTGACCCAAATGGGGATGAGCTGGCTTTTTCGCTTAATTCGTCAAAATTTTTGGCTAATTCGACAATTTTCCAATGGGCTACATCAACAACCGACAGCGGCAATTACACAATAAGCGCAACCGCTTCTGACGGATTCTTAAACGACACATTGCTGTTTAGGGTTATTGTCCTTGACGCGCCTGAAAAGGACTTTGATAATGACGGCATAGAAGACAGCATTGACAAGGTCATAGGGGATGAAAGCTCGGTTAACACCTCAACAATAAACTTGACTGTGCTGCTTGATAATTCAAGGAATTTATCAAAATTGCCCAATCAAAGCGCAAAAATTAAGCTTATTGATAATAACCTGACAATAGCGGAGTTTGAGCTTAATCTTTCTCTCACTAAATTAAATCTTTGGAATATCACTGTGAACAAGCAGGCTGGAAATGCAACGGGCTCTTTAATCATTAGGGGCGTGAAGATGCCCCAGGGCACAACAAAGTCATTATACGTGGATAGGCTTAATCAGGAATTTAACGGCATTTGCATTAAAGAAGATGAGATATCGTCAATAAGCCAGATAAGCGCCAGCTGCAGCTTAAACAGCGAGTTTAAAGTTGAATGCGATGGAACCTTGCAGGGTTCTTACATATGCGCTTATAACTCGACAATAAACAAGTACAAAGTCAATGGGCTTAAGCATTCTGGAATCATACAGCTGGATTACAAAAAGCCTCCAGTAGACACCCCTTCAGCTTCAGCAGCAAGCAGCTCTGGAAGTGGAAGCGGAGGGGGTGGAGGCATAATTTGCGTTTCCAATTGGCAATGCAATGAATGGTCGCAATGCATTGACAGCTTCAGAAACAGGAAATGCATTGACATGAATAAATGCGCTTTTCCGGGCAGGAAGCCTTTAGAATCAAAGCAGTGCGCTGTTGATGCAACCCGGGAAAGCGTGTCAGGCATAACAGGATTGCCAAGCTATGCTGACAAAGTGCAGAGAGCGGGCAATGGCGGTATCTCAACAAGATTTACCGGCATTACTGGCAATGTTGTGAAGCTTAAATCAAGCCTGAATGATTTTAACTTAATTGATTATTTCTCAATAATTTTGGTGCTGATGATGGCTTATGTTGTGTTTGCGGCGTTGTTCTTAAAAACTTTTAAATAACAAGATTAAAATCCATTCCTGTATTTGGGGGCTGTAGTATAACTTGGCCAGTATCCGGGGTTCGGGTTTTTCACGAAACGCCTCGTGGTCGGAGTTCAAATCTCCGCAGCCCCATTAAAAACATTTAAATATAATTCATAAGTATTAAAATATAATGGAACAAAAAGAAGAGCAGATTGGATTAAGCGCCAAGAAATCAGAAGACTTCAACGAGTGGTACAACCAAGTTGTTTTGAAGGCTGACATGATTGACTACAGCTCTGTCTCTGGGTGCATAGTATTCAAGCCAAACTCTTATGCGATATGGGAGAACATTCAAAAAATATTTGATGGGAAAATAAAGAAATCCGGGCATAAAAACTGCTATTTTCCTATGTTCATTCCTGAGAGTTTGCTGAAAAAAGAGGCTGAGCATGTTGAAGGATTTTCCCCTGAGGTCGCATGGGTCACAAAAGCAGGCAACACTGACTTAAATGAAAAGCTAGCGATAAGGCCCACATCAGAAACAATAATGTACGAAAGCTATGCAAAATGGGTAAGGTCGTGGAGGGATTTGCCATTGCTGCTTAACCAGTGGAATTCTGTTGTGAGATGGGAGTTCAAGCACGCAAAGCCGTTCTTAAGGACAAGGGAATTCCTTTGGCAGGAGGGTCATACTGCTCACGCGACCAAGGAAGATGCGGAAAAGGAAGTCATGCAGCAGTTGTTTGAGTATGTTGACTTAATTGAAAATTATATGGCGATTCCTGTGATTGCAGGCAAAAAAACAGACAAGGAAAAGTTTGCAGGCGCGGATTACACAACAACAGTTGAGGCGTTCATGCCAGACGGCAGGGCATTGCAGATGGGAACATCGCATCTGCTTGGGCAGAATTTTGCCAAAGTGTTTAATATAAAATTTTTGGACAAGGATGAAAAAGAGAAATATGCCTGGCAGACCTCATGGGGATTAAGCACAAGGACAATTGGGGCAATTGTAATGGCTCATGGCGATGACAAGGGATTAGTTTTGCCGCCAAAAATAGCTCCAGTGCATATCGTTATTGTACCTATAATCTTCAAGGAAAAGAAGGACATTGTTATTGCAAAATCCAAGGAGATAGCCAAGAAATTAAAAGCCAAAAATCACAATGTGGAGCTTGATGACAGGGACGGCTACACTCCAGGCTGGAAATTCAACGAATGGGAGCTAAAGGGAGTTCCGTTAAGGATTGAGATTGGCCCAAAGGATGTTGAAGCTGAGCAGCTTGTTTTAGTCAGAAGGGACACAAACGAGAAGCTCACAATTAAAGTAAAGGACTTGGAAAAGAAGGTTGAGCAGGCGTTGAATGACATCCAAGACAACTTGTTCAAAAAGGCAAAAGAATATTTGACAAAAAGCATTGTTGAAGCGCATGATTTCAATGACTTTCTTAACGCAATAAAAAACAGGAAAATGACAAGGGCATTGTATTGCGGTCAAACCGAATGTGAAGACAGCATAAAAGACAAGACAGAAGGAGCAACTTGCAGGTGCATACCATTCGAGCAGAAGCATGCAAAGGGCAAATGCGTGCAATGCGGGGCAGAAGCTAAATATTGGGCAGTTTTTGGGAAGGGGTATTGAATTGGCTGCTTAGGCAGAAATCCAAACGTTTATATATTAGTTTACATTAAATACTTTTTGTAAACACAATAGGTGATAAAAATGGCAGAAGGCGTAGTTGCAAGGGTTCCGAACGAAATTAGGAAGGATATAGAGTTCTTTGCTAGGCAGGAACAGACTGACAAATCCACGATAATTAGGAAGCTTCTTACATCCGCTGTCAAGCAAAAAAAGCTGGATTACGCCTTAAAAGAGTATGCGGATATGAAGGTAAGTCTTGGCAGAGCCGCAGAACTGGCTAAACTGCCGGTATCCGACTTCATGGAAGAAGCAGCCAAACACCACATTCCTGTAAATTATACCAAGGAAGACTTAAGGCGGGACTTCAAGGCAGTATTTGGTTAAATGGTAATCGTTAATTCTTCGCCTATCATAACGCTGGCAAAAATAAACAGACTGGGGCTATTGCACAAGTTATATGGAAGTGTGATAATTAGTGAGCAGGTTTATGAAGAAATAATGTCAAAGCCAGCCTATACAGAGGCAATATCCATCAAACAGGCTGTGGAAGACGGCAAATGGCTTAAAGTTCAAAAATCCGGCAGAATTGATGGAGTCTTGGGCATTGGCGAGTCCAGCTCAATAGGTTTGGCTTCTAAGCTAAAGCAGCCCCTGATAATTGATGACAGAAAAGCGGCTTTTATTGCGGGCACATTTGGAATAGAATGCCATGGAACTTTGTATGTTGTCTTGGAAGCGCTGAAGAAAAGAATAATAAAGAACAGGAAAGAGGCAATTGAAGTTGTAAACCAATTGATAGGAAATAATCTGTATCTAAGCGCCGAAACATTGTCGGAATTCTATCCAATGCTTAACAAAATCAAAATTCCATGATGAAAATGAGAAAAATAACTCATTCCATTATTATTCAAAAATTCAAATTCTTACCAATAACACCACTAACATCAATCCTTGCAGCTTTATTCGGAATTGTATTGGTGGAAACAGCCTTTATTCCCGCCTTGCCCAGCTTATTCAAAGCGCCATCTGCAAATACGCCATGAACGCAAATGCAGTAAATGTTTTTAGCGCCCAATTTTCTAAGTATTTTTGCGGTTTCCAGAATTGTATGCCCTGTGCTTACTATGTCGTCAACAATAACAACATTCCTGCCCTTTAAATTAATTTTTTTGTTTAACTTAACCTCAACATGATAAGAAGAAAATCTTTTTTTCCTCAAAATCGTGGAATCAGCCCCGATAATTTCAGCAACATTTTTTGCCCATTTATAGCTTTCCTCATCAGGGCCTATAATCACTGGATTTTTAACATGTTTTTTAATGTAATCAGCAATCAGATTGTTTGCTGTCAATTTTTTTGCCTTGATTCTGAAAAGCTGCTCAAGCCTGCTTTTACGATGCAAGTGAGGATCCATTATGCAGGCTGCATCAAAATATTTGTCAATCAAGCCTGCAATTATGGCTTGGCTTACTGCTTCGCCTTTATGAAATCTTTTGTCCTGCCTAAAGTAAGGAAAGTAAGGCGCAGCCAAGATAACCTTTTTTGCACTTAGCTCATGCGCAGTCTTGGCTGCAAAAATAACTTCGATAATGCAGTCGCTGATATTTTCGTAGAATGACTGGACCAATACGACATTTTTATTTTTTAAGTCACATCCAAATCTTATCCTCAATTCGTCATCTGGGAATTTATCAACAATCAAGCTGGAGTGCTTTTTGCCCAGCCTTTTTGCTACCAAATAGCCCAAATGCTTTCCATGCGAGCAGCTGACAATCAGCATACAGCCTCCTTTTCAAATTTCATCCATAAACCTTTTCAGCTCTTCGCTTAATTCAATCGCGATGGCAAGCGATCCATTTTCAGCCTGCCTGTTTTTGCTTGAAAAGGCAACTACCAACACATCATTATCCTTAAACTCAAAATGCTTCTCCAATTCCCCATAATCCTGCTCGTAATCTGACTCTGGGGCATAAAGCCTTTTGTCAAATCTCAGTATAATGGCTCCTTCCGCTCCGCTTTTTACAGCAATGTCCCTTAGCTTATACAGCTCCTTTAGGTTTGATACATTCCTCACTAAAACACCAACCTTCTTAAAGCCAGAGTAGATTGTTTGCGTTGTTATGCTTTTCGGCATGCTTATCTGACCATAAATTGTGTCAAGGATTTCAGCCCCTTTTTTGCTCAGGAAATGCCCCTTTTTTGTTGAGTCAAGCAGTTTTTTTGACTTCATAATCTCAAGTATTGTTCTTATCGTGCCCTCTCCAAGCTCAAGCTCTCTTGCAAGCTCCTGCCTTCCTGTGTTTTTATTAAATCTCAGGAAGCACCTTAAAACGTCAATTTTCGTGAAATTCGGGATGTTGCCAACCATAAAAAAATTGTTTTGAATAAGATTTATAAACTTTCTGCTGACAGCCAGCCTAATGGAAACCATAAGTTTTGTTTTATTGCTTGCTGTAAGCTTTCTTTCTGCTGTAATGGGAACAATGATTGGCATGGCTATGCTGGTATTGGTTCCTGTAATGATTTTCTTGGGCATTCCTGGGCATACAGCAGTAGCAACCGGCAGGTTCTCAATGATTGGCGTAAATCTTGGCAACATAGGCAAGTTCTCAAAAAGCCAGAAGATAAAGCTAAAGTATGTCATGCCGTTTGCCACAGCCGGAGTTTTTGGGACATTGATAGGCGCATCACTCATCACAGCCATTAACGAAAATGCGCTAAAGATAATTCTCGGCGTTTTTATGATAATCCTATCTATAGCTGTTTTATTTGAAGATTTTATAAAATCAAAAAAGTTTCATCATAAAATAACGTTTAAGCACCACCTGTTTAGCGGGCTTTCAGGCATGCTCATTGGAGCCTATATGGGGATACTTGGAGGCGGAGGCGCGACATTGGTCATTTTCCTGATTGTTCTGATTTATGGCTTGAGCTTTCATGATGCTGTTGCAAACCAAAAAGCTGTAACCCTTCCAATATCCATCATTGCAACTATTGTTTTTGTATACCAGGGGCTTATTGACTACAAGATTGGCGTACCATTGTTTGCTGTCAATTTAATCGGCGGATGGGTCGGCGCAGAGCTAATAATGAAATTCAATGGCAAATGGCTTAAAATGATATTAGTGCCAACAAGCATAGCGCTTGCTTTAAAGCTGATTTTCTTTTAAAATTATTATGAATAATTATACTCAAAATTTAGCTCATGCGAGTCAATTTCTTGCTCATCTTTTCCTATTTTAGGAACGTAGTTAGCGTAATGAAGTATATCGTCTGCTGCTCTAGCTGCTCTTAGCATATGCTCTGTATCATATCTCTGCTCAATTCCATGTAAAGCGTCACGATGATGAAGCCAAACACCCCAAGGCGTATGCAATGTCTCAGGAGGGTCTTCCAGTTCTTCAGCAGGCCGCATTTCATTAACTTGCCCTGCAATTCTGATGGAAAGATTGAAAGAGGCTTAATTTTTATTCCCTGCAAAAAATGCCGTCTTTGCCTAATTTTGAAGAGCCTTTGGAAAGGATGACATTCCCATTCCCGTCTTCAATGTAAATGCAGAAATCATTTTTGACTTTGAGCATCTCCTTGAAATCATCATAGCCGATGCTTTTGATTTCTCTCAGCTTGTTTTCATCAATTATGCCGTTGTTTGCAAAGCTGATGCTGTGGTCATCTAAAATCATTCCGGTTATTTTTTCAGCCTCCATAAAATCATTCCGGTTATTTTTTCCGCTTCCATAGTTGCAGGCTTTGATTTGTCATAAACTACAGCAAGCATGGCTATCAAAGCTACAATAAGCACAAGCATCAATTCATCCAATTTGAATTTTGGTTTTGGCATTTTAGTCTCTTTTTCTGTCTAAAGTAATTTCCTTAACTTATCTTTTGTATTATCCTTAAGTTAATGCTTTTGCATGTTTCAAAGACTCGTTAAAATCTTCCAAAGTTAAGTTGCTTTCTATGCCTTTGGACCAAATAAATACAAAAAATTCTCCTATGTGCATATCAGCAAATCTTGCAGCTTGTCCTATGGAAAATTTGCCTTTTATATAAAGTTCTAAAGCTTTTTCTTTTTTATCTTCCCGCACGCCCTTTTGCAGTATATCCCTAAAAGCTGTAGATTTGTCTAAATTAAACATTTTGCTTACCTTTTTTATATATTCCAGATTTTCCAGACCGAGCCTTGTCGTGACAGAAACCAACAAATAGTTCAAAGCCTTGTAAATTAGTTCATCTTTATATCTCCCATATATCGCCAAATTTTTTATCATCTCCTTTGCTTCATTCTTCTCTATAATTTTTCGGCTATGCGAATCCAAAACAAAGGTCAAAGCCGTCATAAACGGAATTTTATACACTTTACAAACATTAATTGATTTGTGATCATCAATTGCCAAAACATCTGCTTTCTCTTGTAAAAATAAGGTAATTGCTTCTGCTTCGCCCTCTGCTATTCCAAATTCATTAATTATTTTATTAACTCCTTTTTTATCCTTTATTTTTTTAATTTTAATTAAATTTTGGTTAATTTTATTTTCAATTTGGTATGAATCGCTGAATTTTTTTGTTTTGCCGTGAACTACCGCCTCTTTGCAAACTTCTTCTGATATTATAAAATCAAAATTTTTAACCAGGCTATCCAACAAAATAACCTTCTGCAATAAAATCAATGTTGACGCATCTGACACGATTATTTTGTTCAAGTTATTACATTGTAATACATTGTTATATTTAAGGCTTCCTATCCGCAGGCAGCGACCACCATCCTTACAGGCTTGCCATTGTACATGACGATTCTTGTCATCTTGACCAAAGTGCCGCTTGAGCAGCTCACGCTTGATTGTATCTCAACATTTAACTGCGGAGCTCCGGAAGCGCACGTC
>JACPTD010000120.1 GCA_016192955.1 Candidatus Woesearchaeota archaeon
AGCTCTGTGAGATTATGTGAAAATCAAGGAAAATAAACATAAAATCTCATAAAAATAGAGACCATAACGCCCAAAAAATTCTGAAAACATACAAAGGCACGAAGAAAGTTTAATAAACAAGGTTATTCAAAGTCCTCTATAATAAAACAAATAATTGAGGCTAAGACTAAACTGCCAAACGCCTCAAAATTGAAAGAAATAAAAGAGATGTTGCCAGAAGAGATAACTTACAATGAAATCAAGTGCGTTTTGGCAGAAAAAAGAATAAATAAAAAGAAAACAACTAAAGAGTGTATAAGATGAAAACTAAAGAATTTGTAAGCGAGTTTTTTGCTCTTGATGAAAAAGATAAATTCAACTTTGCGATTAAAAATGCAGACAAATATCCATTTCTGATAGAGATGTATGCAAGAGAACTGATGGAGGCTAATGATTATCAAGCTGCTGAAAAATTTCTTAAAACAATTCTCGAGAAAATTCCAGAATTTCCGCCAGTTGAAATACTTTTAGGCGCTTTATATAAAGAAATGGGCAATAATATTCTTGCAGAGCATCATTTAACCAACGCCGATAAAATGCTCGATATGTTGTCTGATGAGATATTTGCATCTAATATTAAAAAAGAAATGAAGCAAGAGATAAAAAGACTGCTAAACGCTAAAGAAGATACAGAAGACGAAGAAGATTTCTGGGAGGAGGGTGCTTTTATTGAAACTATGGGTTCTTCAGATATAAAAGGCAAAATGAGAACTTTCCACATGAAACATGATGAAGAGATGGATTATAATTGCAAAAAATGCAGCAAAAAGATTTCAGCTCACAATAAAGATTGGCATGCCGGAATGTGCGATGATTGTTTCAACAAAATGGTTTATAACAAAGAATGAAAAACTTTACAAGCGATGTCATCATAGGCCTTGAAGTGCACATAGAGCTTAACACAAAAACAAAGCTCTTTTGCAGCTGCCCAACTCATGGAAGCGAAGAGCCAAATACAAGAACATGCCCAATATGTTTAGGAATGCCCGGCTCAAAGCCTGTGTTGAACAAAAAAGCAGTAGAATTTGCTTTAAAATTATGCTTGGCGCTAAATTGCGAAACATCCCCAGAACTGATTTTCTCAAGAAAGTCTTATTTCTATCCAGACATGTCCAAAAACTATCAAATATCACAATATGAAATTCCGCTTGGAAAAAATGGAAAGTTAAGATTAAGCCATGGAAAGGAAATTGGAATAACAAGAGTGCATATGGAAGAAGACCCAGCCTCACTGGTTCATCCATCTGGCCTTAAAGAATCCGCTTATGTTTTAGTTGATTACAACAGAAGCGGAAATCCCCTCGTTGAGATCGTTACAGAGCCGGAGCTGCAAAGCCCTGATGAAGCCCGTGATTTCATGAAGCAATTGATTGGCGTGCTGAACTACCTTGAAATCTTTGACATCAATGAAGGCATAATAAAAGCTGACGCGAATATTTCTATAAGGGAAAGCGGCTACAAAAGAGTTGAGATTAAAAACATCACAGGCTTCAGGGAAATAGAAAGGGCGTTGTTTTACGAGGTAAAAAGGCAGAAGGAAGAAGCCCATAAAATTGAGCAGGAGACAAGGGCATGGGATTCTGAAAAAGGCATAACGTTTTCATTGAGAAAAAAGGAAACAGAAGAGGATTACGGCTACATAATTGACACAGACTTGACATTGGTTGAGATAACAGACAAATGGATAAGGGAAATTAAAAAGGTAATGCCGGAGCTTGCACAAGAAAAAATCAAGAAATTTATCGGAATGGATATTAAAAGAGATGACGCTGAAGTGTTGGCTTCCGACAAATTTCTTGCTAACATGTTTGAAAAAGTTGCTGAAGAAATCAATCCTTTATTGGCAGCGAAATGGCTGAGAAGAGAGCTTGTCAGAGTATTGAAATAAAAAAAAAAAGAGCTGCATGAAGCTGAAATTGACGAAAAGCACATGATTGATTTGCTTAAATTAGTGGAAGATAAAAAAATAACGGACAATGTCGCTGCAAAAATTCTTGAAAAGCTGGTTGAAAAGCCTTTTGATGTTAAAGAATATGTTACAAGAGAAAAACTTGAAGCTGTTTCTGACATTGAAGAACTGGAAAAATACTGCAAAGAGGCGATTGAGGAAAATCCAAAAGCAGTTGAGGATTATAAAAAAGGAGAGAAGAAAGCGCTGAATTTTTTGATGGGTAAAGTGATTGCAAGAACTAGAGGTAAAGCTTATCCTAATGTTGTGAGGAAGTTAGTTCTTGAGATGATTGGTTAGTTTACCACTTATAAATAGCTAACAAAATCAAAAGATTTATAAATATACAATTAATACTTATTTTATAATGACAGAAACTCTGGATTTACCAAGGCGTGATTCTTATGTAGTGTTTCCGGGCAGAAATACTGAGCAGATGCCCTTGCTAATTAATGAAGGCAGAACTCCAATGACTATGTATGAATTTGCACGGCAAAGATTACTGATTCGTGAGCTTTACAATTATGTTAACAAAAATCCAGATAACTACTCTAAAGAATTCAGGCAAAAAGTTGCAAAAAAATATGTGCAATTATGGGATGGTTATGCTGACACAGGAGACTTATGGCTAAGACAATCAGCAAATCAAGTGGGAAAAGGTAAAGTTGTTCTTTATAACAAGCAAGTGCTTGACTTTTTGAGGAAAAATCTTAATCCCAGAAGTAGGCTTACAAGCCTAGGCGCTTTGGCGCTTGACAGAGAGCTAGAAGGAGTATATGATTCTTTTACTGGAGACAATGTTCTTGAATTAAGCAAAGGTGAAATTGACAAATTTTTTGGTGGTGTGTCAAAGTAAGTTAGGTTTTAACCACCTCTTTGGCCATGTGCATCATAACTTCTTTATAATTTCTTCGCTCTTTTGGAAGAAAATATCTCTTTAAAACAATATTTAGCATTGCTCTTAATCCCTGCTCTG
>JACPTD010000004.1 GCA_016192955.1 Candidatus Woesearchaeota archaeon
AGGGGTGTGTCATTTATAAACTTTAAAAATGACCTATATGCTGCAGAAGCGACAACCAATTACCGAATTATTCAGTTTTGAATTTTTCAATTTTACATCATTGGAGGCATGCCGCCCATTCCCATTCCGCCCATGCCCTGCGGCATTGGTGGCATTGGCATTTCTTTTTTGGCGCCTGCAACAACATCGTCTATCCTTAAAATCATTATGGCAACCTCGCTTGCAGAGCTCACAGCCTGGGTCTTTATCTTCAGCGGCTCAATAATGCCCTTTTGCCACGCGTCAATCACCCTGCCTGTGAAGACATCAATTCCCGCCCATTTCTGCTTTTTGTCATGCGCAGCCCTTAAATCTGTCAATACGTCAATAGGGTCAAGCCCGGCATTTTCTGCCAATGTTCTGGGAATGACCTCAACTGCCTTTGCAAAAGCCTCTGCAGCAAGCTGCTCTCTTCCGCTTAAAGATTCAGAGAATTTCCTTAATTGCCTTGCAAGCTCTGCCTCTGTCGAGCCTGCCCCTGCAACCACCTTGCCGTCTTTCAGGGCAGCTGAAACATCGCCAATAGCGTCTTCCATTGCCCTTTGGATTTCATCAACTACATGCTCTGTGGAGCCTTTTATCAGAACAGTGACAGACTTTGGGTTTTTGCACTCCCTTACAAAAGTAAGATTATCATCGCCAATCCTGGCTTCCTCAACCAATCCGGCTTTTCCAAGGTCTTTTTCAGTTACAGAGTCCAGATTTGAGACAATAGATGCGCCGGTTGCCCTTGTCAAGGCTTTCATGTCGGATTCCTTTACCCTTGTTGCCGCGTAAATTCCTTTTTTTGCAAGAAAGTGCTGCACAATGTCGTCAATTCCCTTCTGGCAGAAAACAACATTAGCGCCTGAGTTGGAAATTTTCTCAGCCATGCCTTTCAGCATTTTTTCTTCCTGCTCAAGAAAGGTCTGCATCTGCAGTGGCGCCTTTATCTTGATTTTGGCAGTTGTTGTGGTGTCTTTGATTTCCAAAGCTGAATCAAGCAAAAGTATCTTTGCATTTTTGACAGAGATTGGCATTGAAGCATGCGCCCTTTCCTTGTCCAGGACAATGCCCTGCACCAATTCTGTTTCATCAACTCTGCCGCCATGCTTTTTTTCCAATTTTATGTTGTCTTTGTCTATGGCAACATTATTATTCTCCTTGTCCATGACTTCTTTGACTGCCTTGACTGTTATTTCGCTCAGCTTTTCCTTCGCAGTTTCAGCCCCTTTGCCTGTCATTGCAGTCATTGCAATCTGCCTGA
Source organism: Candidatus Woesearchaeota archaeon (assembly GCA_016192955.1). Lineage (GTDB taxonomy): Archaea > Nanobdellota > Nanobdellia > Woesearchaeales > GW2011-AR4. The sequence continues at coordinate 1,286 of JACPTD010000004.1, forward strand.
GCATTTTTTCGTCCTTTTCAGAAATCGGCTCTGAAATATTTTCCAAAATTTCATTTGCCTTTATGGCAGCCAGCCTAAAGCCTCTGGCAAGAACTGCAGGATGCACGTCCTGATCCAAAAGCTCTTCGGCATTCTTCAGCAACTCCCCTGCCAATACAACTGCTGTTGTCGTGCCGTCTCCAACCTCGTCTTCCTGCGTTTTTGCCACTTCAACAATCATCTTTGCTGATGGATGCTCAATCTGCATCTCCTCAAGGATTGTCACTCCGTCATTTGTAATTGTTATATCGCCTGAAGAATCAACAATCATCTTGTCCATACCTTTTGGGCCAAGAGTAGTCCTTATTGTTTCTGCAACTAGCTTTGCAGCCATTATATTAGTTCTTTGCGCATCTCTGCCTATGCTTCTCTGTGTGCCTTCCGGCAGAATAAATATCGGCTGTACATTGTTAGACATTAAACCACCTTATTTTTGTGCATATTTGGTTCTATATAAAACTTTTGGTTGATTGTTGTTACTAAATAAAGATAAAAAAATGGAAAGGTTTAAAAAGGTTATATTATTGTATTTTTGTATTATGCAAACAAGTTCCGCAATTGTTCAAGAAGTTAGTCCTGTTGATTCGGCAACCTCCTATTCTTTAGACGAGAAGGTAGGAGAAGGACATTATCGCATCGTTTACCGTCATGGAGATTTAGCACTAAAAGTTTTGAAACCGTATAGAACTAAAGATTATGGATTACTACGTATTGACTTTCCAACATGGTTATATGCGGCGTTAAAATTTGGGGTAACTGACTTAAACATGTCTGAATATAGAAATTACCTGAGTTTAATTAAGGAAGTGCCACAAGAACTTATAAACAGTTTTGCAAAGATTTTTGGAGTTATACATTCTAAACAAGGAAGTACGTCGCTATGCGAATTAATATCGAATGCTGATGGAAGTTTATCCCAACCACTGGAACAATATGGGACAATGAGAGATTCTAGATTTTGGGTAAGAATTGACAAATTAGAAGAATTTTTCCTAAGCAGAGGTATTCCAAATTTTAATATTAATGGTGGTAACATTGTTGTTAGGGAACTTGGAGATGGGCATATCATTCCTGTTTTGATAGAGTACAAGAGGATCGGAGCAAGAACTTATCCACTACAATTACATTTGTTACTAAAATCCGAAGCTGTAAAAAGGGTCAAAAGAAAATTTTCATCCTTAAGGGAAAAGTATCAACCTAAAACTCCTTCAGAAACCTAACCAATTCATTGGCCTTGTCAAAGTCCATAAACTCTTCCTTTGTCATTGAAGGGATATTTTTCGGCTTTTTCTTGTTGAAAATAACCAAGTTGTCAGCTTCAAGGAGTTTTGACAATGATTCCATCTGGGGATTCACCTTGTCGCTGACTTCTGTAAGAATAAGCTCGTCTTCCTTTCTTGCTATTATGTCAAAAGGCGTTTTCTTTGTTTCTGTTGCGTCAAACCCAAGCTCAATATATTTTTTTGAAACCTCTGTCTCAAACCTGCTCTCTGGATTGCCTCTTTGCGAGAACACATCGACCTGGCTGAACACGTGATGGCCGAACAGGTCGTACATTTTCATAGCCCTGTTGATTGTGACTTCAGAGCCTTCATTTTCATATTTCATTATCATCCTGCTTGTGACTCCTATCTTTTTTGACAAGGCATTCAGTGAATAGCCAAGCTCCTCTCTTTTTTCCCTCAGTTTTTTGCCTATGACAGAAGCTGTAAGGCCTGCCTTGCTTCTCCTGATAAACGGAAACTTGTTGCTGATGCAGTTAAAAAACGTGCTTATGTTAAGCGTATAAATATCAAATCTTGAATAAACAATGTTGCTGTCGAGCCTGCTTCCCGCCTTTTCTGCTATTATCAGAGGAGACGCGTTAAGGTAAGATGCAACTGCAATCATCTCTTCCGTGCACTGCCTGCTGATTGAGTTTGCATCCTCAAGGACCTTTATCAGCAGGATTTGGCTGTCTTTTCTTGCCAGAACATCAAAGCACGACCTTGTAAGGTTTTTGATGGTAAACCCTTTTCTTAACAAAAATATGTTAACCTACAGCAAAGATTATTGTTTAAAAATGTTTTTATTGGGAGATACTGTTTAATCTGCGACATATAGTAAATTTTTTGATTATTTATTGGATTGGCCAATTATCTTGTCGACGAATCATCTAATAACTAAATCGCAAATTTTGCATAAATACAACCATATGCCGATAAGTGAATAGTATCTTATTGGGATGGCTTCATCCAAAAATAGATTTTCTAGCCATTTTTTTGGCTTTTCCAGAGTTAAGAAGTAATTTAAAATCATCAAATCCTTTTAAAAAAGTATAATTTTTAGTTTTAATCTGTGCCGCTCAAAATCTAAAACCAACAATTATTTATACTACCTAATCAAATATAGGCAAAAAGAGGTTTTGGGGTGGTGGTGATGGAGCACGATTATAAGAACATTATTTCTCACATTGACATAGACAGGAGCTTGGGCGCTATCGAGCACCTCAGCTTTAACGGCATTGAAGATGAAAATACTCTTGAATTTAAAAATGATATAGAGGCTGGCAACGACTCTATTGAGCTGCATCTGGTCAAATCCAAGTCGTACAAAGAGGCGCTGGTTTTAAGGCTAAAGAAAAGCAACGGCGCTTATTCTGACGCCTGGAGGGACTTTCTCAGGGAGGAGCAGAAAACTTTTGGAGGTAGCAAGATATTTTACATGGATAATGAATGCGGCAAATTGCTGGTGCTGTCCCTGCCGAATGAGATAAGAAACAAGCTTAATATGGTCATTACAAGATTGAACAAGATTAACGACAGGATAACAAGAATCAATGCAAAGATAAAAAAGGAAAACTTTGACATATACTCCTCAAGGCTGAAAAACAAGGAAGCGTTTGACAAGAAGAAAGACGACATTATCAACTTCATAAACCAGAATTTGAGGGTTTAGGAATTCTAAAATTTATTTTTGTAGCTAAACTATATCTATATTGTGGTATCCGTATATATAATTTATACTCCAGTCTTTTAGCATGGATGCAAAAGTTTTGCAAGGTTTCAAAAAAGACTTCTCTATTGTAAAATCTAAGGGATTTATTGAATCTCACAGAACACATAACACAGGAATAGGCAAAACCTTCGAGGACGCGATAGGGATAGTTGAAAATAACAGTTCTCTTGCAGATTATCAAGGAATACTTGAGATTAAATCAAAAAGGGATTTATCAAAAAGTATGCTTACATTATTTACAAAATCACCATCAAACCCAAAAGGTGCAAATTCATACCTCAGAGAAAATTATGGTCATCCGGATAAAAATAACATGAAAATATTGCATACTACAATCTCAGCAACAAAGTTCAACACTTTCTTTTCAAAGATTGGATTTAAGCTAGAAACTGATGAAAAAACAGAAAAAATATTTATCTTGGTAAAAGATTTAACAACAGATAAAATAATCGACAAGTCTATTTATTATACTTTCGCTGACCTAAAAAAGATAATTGAAACCAAGTGCGAACATATCGCTTTCATAAATGCAGATACAAAAGTTGAAAATGGAAAAGAGTTATTCTATTTTAAAGAAGCTACTTTGTTGAAAGATTTGACTTTTCAAAAATTCATTCAATTTGTAAAAGAAGGGTTAATTGTTTACGATATAAGAATGGGGGGTATATGGTACAGGTCCAAGTAAAGGAAAAACACACGACCATGGCTCAGGTTTCAGAGTTTTAAAAAACAACATTCCTAAGGTGTTCAAGGTAGAAGAAATTTGATTATTGTTTTTCAATTATAACTATCCACTCTTCGTTCATTGTAACTCCATGATTGCCGCTTATATTTGTTGGGCTGTTTATTTTTGGCATTCTTTTATGCGGAATGTTCCTAATAAATGTATTGTGGTGCTCGTAATGATTTTTAGTTTGGAATAATTCAAGAATTATCTCATCTGTTGGAATTTGAACGCCTTTTACAGTTCTATTACCTACAACAAAGCACATAAATGCACCTTTCTTAGTAACTCTATGTAATTCCTGAACGCATTTATCAAAATCCACATAAAAGCTTAAAACATCTTTTGCCCTGCGTGGATCTATTTTAGAAATTTCATTTAATGTTTTTTTCAAAGTTGGAGAGCCCAATCCATTATGTAAATCTTTGGTGGGTATTCCTCCCAAACTTATTTTATCAATATTCAAAACTTCTTCTTTGCCATAATCTAACCATTGCAAGCCCAATCTTGAAAATTGACCATAAGCTACTGTTGTTTGACTATCTCCATAAGGAGGAGAGGTTACAATTAAATCAACGCTATTAGAAGGAATAGATGTTAAATTTCGAGTATCTTCTGCTAAAATATTAACTTGGCAATTGGGATTATGCATTTTAAAGTATTCTTCCATTCCGATAATGCTCTTTGATGCTTTGCTCTTAAATTCTTCAAAAGTATTAGGATTGTGTTTTTCCAGCATACTTTGGCTCATTCTATAAAGCTTATACTCTCTGTTTCGTGTATTTGATACATTCCTGACAGTTTCAGAAAAAGCAATTAAGAAGAAATCTTTAATGTCTTTATCCTCAATTTTTTCGATATTTTGTTTGATTATCGCTAAATCATTTATTACTTGTGGTTTAAACCAAAATCCAATATTAAAGAAATTGGGTTTTGTAATTTCTTTCTCTCTAAAATTAACAGATTTTTTATCTGAATTGCATCTTGAAATTAATTGATGATACTCTCCTTTTAGATTTTCTGGATTAATTGGGGTAGTTTTTACTTTTGAAATTAAAAGAGCAAGAGGATTTATGTCTATGCCATAAGCTTTTTTGAAATTTTTATGCAGCTTTGCTTCTAAAAGCGCTGTTCCTGAGCCCATAAAAGGATCTAAGAGAACCTCTTTATCTCTTCCATACTTTTGGATTAATCTTCTTGCTACTTGTGGAATCATCATAGCCGGGTAAGTATGGAAACCATGATTGCTATATTTAGTAAAATCTTTGCGAAAATCCCAGCTTTCATCCTTAAATTTTATTCTATTTTCCGTTTGTAAGCTTGCCGATTGCATTTTGTCCTAACTCTGTTAGTTCATATAACCTGCCTTTTCTTGTATCTTCATTTAAGCATTTTACCAAGTTATTTTCTTTTAAATCTTTTAAAAACATACTTACGTGATTTAAGCGTATCCCTATCTTTTTCGCAATTTCAGAAGGAGTTACTGTTTCTTTTCCTATAGCTTTTATTATCTTTAAGCGATATTCACTAGATTTTAACAATGATATAGCAGTTACCATCCCCTTTTGCATACCTCTTTGTTAAATACATTAATATATAACTTTAGCTACATTTTAGATATAAGATGGATACATATATAAATGTTTCGTTAGAAATTCATTTTATAAAATTAAAGTACAAATACCATAGAGGTAGAATAAAAATTAAGTGCCTATTCTCCATTCTGGTCCTACCCAATCAGACTCCCAATCCAATGGTTCGGACATAGCACAAATTTGTCCAAATTCTTGATAATAAGCATTAACTGTTTGTTGATTTTTAATTAGGAGTGCATTTTCTAAGGATAGACCTGCATTTTTTGTATAAAACCCTAAACCATCCCCTTAAACCTTCTCACAAACTCCTCGAAATCTTTTGTCTTTATGTTCAGTCCGCAGGCATGCTCATGGCCCCCTCCGTAGCCTTCCAAGCCAACAAGGCATTTCTCAATAATAGGCGGAAGAATGATTTTGCTTGACCTTAGCGAGCATTTCATCTCGTCATTTTTCTCCCTTCCAACAAGTATTATCTTGTCTTGGTGCCTGTATATCATCTCGTTTGACAGGTCGCTTGTGAAGCTGGTTTTGTCATCCTTATAGGTAAAGAGCACCAGTTTGCCATTTTTTTTAGCTGTTTTCATGGCTTCTTCACGCAATGGCCCATAAATCTTGGCAGTTTGCTCATATCTTTTGTATATGAATTTGCCCTGCGCAGTTTCCTGCCTTAGGATTTCGTATGGGCTTCCTATTCTTGTCAAAACTTTGATAGATTTCATTGCGTCATTTGTCTTGCCCTTCAATATAAATGAAAAAATTCTTATCAAATGCCCCAGTTTTGTGTTATAAATAATGTCGCCAGGGCCTTCATAAGGCTTTTCAATTAAATCCGGAAATTCTTTTTGAAAGTCCTTAATAAATGGCGGGATGAACCAGTCTGCAACACAGCCTATTGCTGCAAGCCATAAATCCTGCTCAGCTACTTGGTAGCACATATAGGAAGTTGGGTGATTATCTTCCCAATTTGAAATGCGGGGATTGAAGTACCTGACATTGCTTCTTTCAAAAGGTCCATGATGGTCGATCCATATCACAGGAGCTTTCATCTCATCCAAGAAATCCTGCTCAACAACCGCAAGGTCGAGAATAAAGATTTTGTCAGGCTGGCACTCTTCAACCTTCTTTACAAAAACTGTTCCAAGCTTTGGGGTTGTTTTTACAATGATCCCTTTCCCTTCCCTCTTGTATCGGTAAAGCTGGAGAAAAGAGCATAATCCATCCTGGTCATCATCAAAAAAGAACAACGGGTTTTTGCAGTTGTCCAGATGGTCTCTTATCTGCTGAATTTGTATTTTTGATAGCGCCATAGATTTTACAATTTGCTCTTATTATTTAAGGGTTTTTGTTTAAGTTGAATCTGTCCAGTCCTATGTTGTCAAATATAGAATCAGAGCTTATTATCTTATCATTGCCACAAAACGCTGCATGGAATGCGTCAAAAACATTTAGGTTATATTTTTCAATATATACTGATGCCTGCATGCATACAGAATAAGTTTCCTGACTAACTTCAATAAGCTCAAAAATATTTGTGAACACTTTGATAGTGTTTATTCTGAATTTCTTGCACAAAAGCGCTATCTCTATCATTACAGATACTGAAGTTCTTATTTTGCCCTTATGCTCCTCAAGAATCTGAACTGCATTTTTCTTAAGCCAGTCGCTTTCTTTTATTAAAGCTAGAAGAAAGTCCGTATCGGCAAACATTTTTTATCTGGAAAATGCTTCTTTTTGAGCTTCTTCTCTGGCCATTTTTTTAAGCTCTGTTAAGCTGTATTTATCAATTCCTGCTTCTTTGCCGAGTCTTGTAAGATCTGCCAGAGGGTCTTTAGCTATTGGCACTAAAACTATTTCCTTTGGTGTCCCTACCACGGCAAATTTCCTGCCGTATTTATTCAAAAATTTTGTTCCAAACACAATTCTTCCCCTGTTGTCAGCTAGCACTGTTTTCATAACCATCACCTGTGGGAAAAAGCATTAATTTGTGGGTTTATAAATGTTTGTGTTTTTGTTTGAAAAGAAAAGAGGAAAGATTACCTCAGCTTTTCCTCTATCCTTCTTACAATTTCCTCAATTCTGTCCAGCCTTTCAAGAATCTCCTCGTGCGGCGGCCTTTCATGGCATATTTCATGTGGAAGTCTTGGCATTTTCTCACCTCCTTTTCATTTTTCAATCTGCACCATATAACCTATTGTTAAAGTTCCCATCCAGATTGGCGCACTAGATGGAATTATTACTCCTACAGGGATTCCATAAAATCTCAATGATATAGCAAAAGCCGCTACAAATAAGGTTGAAACTATAAAACTAAAAAAGAGAAATTTTACCTTATTTGTATTCCTGATTGGCAGGGCGTGTGGTGGTATAGGCTTGTGCCAATGCTCATACTCATGCGGTGGCATTTTTATCACCTGTTGCTTAGAGTTTTGCAATTTCTTTATTTATGGTTTCTACCAAATCCGTTTTTGGAGTTATTCTTTGCGCAACTTCTTGACCCCATTGAACAATTGCTTTGATGTCCATCCCTTTCTTTAATCTTCTGGCATATTGTAAAGCTGCTAATAAAACATTCGCTGCACTTGCATTGTACCCTATCACTTCTATTGCAGTTCTGTAGTAGGTAAAAACTGCTACATGTGCCCCCACTGCTTGGGCTTCTTCAGCCATTCTTACATATTCTTCAACTGTCATTTTTACCTCCAAAAAACTTGTTTCGATTTTCCTATGATAGTGGAAAGCATAGCAAGTATATAAATATTTCGATTTTTCTAATTAAATCGAACAGAAAGATTTTTATAGTAATGTCGAAAGAAAGTGTGTATGCCGCCGTTACATGATGAGATATTTCATAAAGCACTTTCATCTGATATACGAAGAGAAATCCTGCTTAGCTTGGCAAAAAAAGAGAAATATCTAAGTGAAATTTCTGAAGAGATAAAGAAAAAGCCCCAAACAGTGGATTTTCATCTTAGTTTATTGCAGGAGATTGGCTTAATAGAGAGTGAATGGAAAGAAGGCAAAAAGTATTACTTATTGAAAGACAGGAAAATTTTGGACTTTCTAAAAGAAGGAAAAGCAGTGCCATTGCATTTAAGGCATAAGCCCCCTCATGAGATTGTAATTGATGCATGGGATGATTTATCAAAAAAATTGGACAGGATAGAAAAAAAAATTGACAGGCTCTTAAGCAAAGAATAAGTTTATATTTGATTTCTGATTAGTAATTTTCATGCAAATCCCATTCAGGCAGCACAAAGGCTACGACCCTCTTGGAGATTGCGGCAGGGGAAAATGCCCGATATGTGCAAGGAATAATGCTCTTTTTAAAGTAAAAAATGCGCTTGATAAAGAAGAGTTCACAAGCGACGGCGTTGCGCCATTCGTGGGAAGATATGGGTATCCTTATGTGAATGTCGGCATTCTGGCCCCTCCTGAGCAAAAAGATGATGCATGGCTTTATGACGCCCCTAAATACTGGTCAGCAGAAAATTTTGAAATACCGAAAATTGTTGATTTCAGAAGCTCTTTGTTGAACTCCAGATATAATCTCAATATTAAAAAAAGGGTGAAACTGTTGGAATTATCGCAGGACATTGCAATGTCCTCAAAGCCTGTTGATGTTGACATCCAGCTGCAGGAAAAACCAAAGTTCAGGCTGAATCTTGACTCTCACATGGCGCCAACAGGCCCGAACGCAAGGCTGAAAAAAGCAAAAATAACAGAAAATCCAAAAATCCACACGAAAGTCTATAAGGTTTTTGAAGACACTGACTTGAAAGCCGGCAACGCCATTAATTATCTTTATGAAAACAGGTTTGATGAGAATTTCTTGAGCAGATTGCTGAGCGTAGGAACATTGGGCTTGAAAAAAGACAGAAAATTAGTTCCAACGCGCTGGTCGATAACTGGCACCGACGATATAATTGGAAAAAATTTAATAAATCAAATAAAAGATTGTAGTGAAATAAATTCTTACTATTCATTTTTTGGTAATTATCTTGGAAATTATTATTTGATTTTAATGTTTCCAGAAATCTGGAGCTATGAATTGTTTGAGACATATGTATCATCAAGCTGGAATTTCAGCAAGCCTTTAAGGTACACGACAGATTACGAGGCTTATTCAGGAAGAAAGGAGTATGCTTTCGGCACAGTAGGCGGCTACTACACAGTAAGATTGGCAATACTTGAAAAACTGAAGGAAATGAAAAGGCAGGCTTCTGTTCTGGCATTAAGGTTTATAACAGATGAGTATAGCATGCCTTTGGGCGTCTGGGTCACTCGTCAAGCCGCTAGGAAAGCATTTGAAAAAAATCCTATAGAATTCTCTTCAAAAGAGCTAATGTTTGAGTACGCAAGAAAAATGGCAAAAAGAAAATTCAACTGCAATGCGGATTATTTGTTGAACTCCAGCAGATTATTAAAAAACATCAAACATCAAACTAAATTGGAAAAGTTTATATAAATTATAGAGAATTTTGAAATATATCAATTTTGTCAAAATTCTCTAAGAGAACTTTGAATGAAATTACAAAAATAATGAATTATTCAAAGTTCTCTATATAAAAAAGCAAGATTTAAATATAACTTGCATTTTCCATTACAAATTAAAAATGGCTAACACAAGAATAAATAAAAATTCTGGATTGCTTTTGTTAGCTCTAAGCCTATTGCTTCTGCTGCTGTAAGCCCCAAAAATCTAACATATTCTATAAGGGGCTGTGCATTGTTGATAAGTTCTAGAGTGTGTTAGGGAAAAATAAACTGAAGGTGGAAAAATGCATAACAAACCAATAGAAATTGAATATTTCCACGCATTAACTGGAAAGGGAACTAGTGGAAGAGGTGTAATACCAAGTGGGACTCTGGAATTAAGAGTTAACGGAGAAATTATTAGAGTAAGTGGTGAAGGAAGAGGACCGATACATGCAGTGTATAATGCAATTGATGGACTTCCAATATTTGATGGTGTGAAACCTTATCTGATGAGTTTTGATTTGACCGCTGTGAAACAAGGTGCAGATTCAGCAGGCACAGCAAGAGCAAGAGTTATTTTTGGTGAAAAGATTTACGAGGGTGTGGGAAGAAGTGAAGATGTTATTGAAGCAGCCGCACAAGCTTATATAGATGCTATCAATAAGTACCTGATAGACAGATCCGAACAACAAAAAGATGCCTAATTTTTTATCTTCCCCTTATACTCTTCCAACTCACTCAAAAACCTCTTTATCGTCTTATTTATATGCTCAGGCTGCGTCTTCAGTATTTCAGAAACTTTATCCAAAATATTTCCTTTAAATTCTTCAGTTGAAGTTGATTCCAATTGCTTCAAATCAATCTGTTTTTTCTTTTCAACAGCTTTTTTTGCCAATTTCCATTTATTAAACAATTCCTCAGCTCTTGCAGGCAATTGCTCAATTTTAACACCTAATAACTTTGATGCCTCTTCTAAAATCTCTTTTTCGCTTTTTTTTACATATTGCGCAGCCTCTCCTGCAGTAAAGTAAAGCCTTACAATGCCATCGCTTATCTTGGTTGCTTTCAAAATCTTTATTTCTCCCGCTTCTGAAGTATTTCTCAAATGCGTTCCGCCGCAAGCCTCGACATCAACTCCGTCTATGTTGACAATCCTCAATAATTTTCCAGGCACTGCTCCTCCCTGGTAAATTGCCATCCCGTATCTCTGTTCTGCCTCTGTCCTTGGCACAAAATTGCTGTGCACTGTTATAGATTGCTTGACTAGTTTATTTGCCTCTTCCCCTATTTTTGCAAGCTCCCCATCTGTGATGCTTTGGTAATGCGTCAGGTCAATAGTTGCCTTGTCAATGTCTTTTTTAGCGCCTGCCTGGTTGATGTGGTTGCCAAGCACTTTTTTTGCTGCTGCATTTATGATGTGTGTTGATGTATGGTGCTTTGCCAGCTGCAGCCTTCTCTGCAAGTCAATCTCACACTCAACTTCCTCTCCTTCGGGAAATTCATGCTTTCCGCTTAAAACATGGACAATAACACTGCCTTGCTTAAAGACATCAATTACCTTTTCCCCTGCAATAGTGCCCGTATCATGAATTTGTCCGCCGCTTGTCGGATAGAAATAAGTTTGATCCAAAATTATTTTATTGTCAATTACCCTTACAATCCTAGCTTTGAATTCGTTTTTTGTGTAGTCATAATAGTACATTGCCTTTGTTTCAGGCACACCATCCAAATTCAGCTTCTCCTCTCTTTTTGTGGCATGCTCTTGCTCTTGTTTTGCATGCAGCTCTGCAACCCTTGCATAGAATTTCTCTGGCACACTTATTTTTTTGCCGAATTTCAAGCTTTCTTCTCTTACAATTTCAGGAGTAATTCCATAGCTGTCATACAAAAGAAGCAATTTTTTATCATTGAGCTCTTCTTTTATGAATTTTGAAATCATTGATTGTGTTTTTTGCTTTGTAGCTTCATACTTTGATTTTTCCACTTCAAGGATTTTTTCAACCTCGCCAAGGTTTTCGCTCAGCTCAGGAAATAATGGCTTTAGATATTCAGCATGCCATCTGCAAACATCAGGCAAGTAAATTTTCCATTTATATTTGTCAATAAAAGAAAGCGCTCTTCTCAAAATAACCCTTAAGTTGTAGCCGCCGCCGCCATTGCTTGGCAAAGCGCCGTCGCTTAAGGCAACAAGCAAGGCTCTGCTGTGTTCTGCAATAGAATAAAGCGCAGCCAACTCCAAAATCTTCTCTCTTAACTCTTTAACATCAGCTCCAACCTTGCTTGCAACATCCTTCCATACTTTATCAATATCGTCAACCTCGTCGACATTCAGGTAAGAGGAATACGGCAAAAACCTCTGCATTAAAGAATCGTCAACCTTGACTCCGGTTGCAGAATAAAGTTTTTTGACAACCGTTGGAAATGTGGTTTCATAGCTTGTTGACTTGCCTTGTGTGAACCACGCATTTCTCTCATGCCCCATGCCCATATCAAGAACTTTTAAGTTCAGCTCTTTGTAGCCTGTTTGGGTCTGCTCGAACATCATATAGACTTGATTTCCTAACTCCAGGCCCCTTGAAAAATATTCCATGCAGGGCCCGAAATTTCCGCCGCCTGCCCACGCGTCCTCATGGAACTTGATTTCATCATTTTTCAGTCCAAGGCCTATCTTAAGCCAATTGTGAATGTCTGTAAAGAATCTTGCCTGGCTCCAGTCTTTTGGCTTCATAAAGGCGTGCTGGCCAATCATTACAAAGGCGCAGTAATGGGCTCCTGTTATTCCTATATTGTCAATGTCGTTAAACCTCAGGCACATCTGCGGCACAACTAATGGATTTGCAGGCGGCTCAACTTCCCCGGAAACAACATAAGGCTGGAAATCATATATAGAAGCCTGCACAAAATCAGTGTCATCTCGCCATCTTGCGACAACAGGGTATCTTTTGATTGGAGTGTAGCCCCATTTCTTGAATAAGGAGGAAAACTCATTCCAAACGCCAACATAGTCAAGCTTTTTCTTAGCCGGAGTATTACCAATAAACCTGAAGCCGCCTGAGCAGGAAGGATTGCCGCAAACATTATCTTTAATTGTCGACCAGTAAAAAGTGCCGCATTTCCCGCATTTATTTCTCATAAAACCTTCTGCTTTAAGCACGGAAGTTGCATAATACTTGTCAGGCTCTTTTGATGCCTTTGCCTTGAACTCTTTCTTGATTTCTTTGTCTGTGGGCATAATAAGGAAATGAAATATAGTGTTCTTAAAAATTTATTGGTTTTAAGTGAATAACAGCAAAAATATAAATATTCCAGAATAAACATCCAAAATATGCACTTCAAAGATCGTCATGAAGCTGGAATTAAGCTCGCGGAAAAATTAGAAGAATACAAAAACAGCAAAGACGTTATTGTTTTGGCTATCCCAAGAGGCGGGGTTGAAACAGGCTATGAAATTGCCAGATTCTTAAACGTTAAGTTGGACATTGTTGTCACTAAAAAGATTGGGCTGCATGGAGACGAGGAGTTTGCTATTGGCTCTGTCGGGCCTGATAAAAAGGTGATGCTGAATCAGGAAACCATAAGGATTTATAATGTGCCTGAAGAGTACATAAGCCGGCAAAAAAGGGAGATTGGAAAGGAAATAGAAAGAAGGTATAAAGTGTATAAAGGCAGATACCAATTGCAAAATTTAAAAAACAAGATTGTGATATTGACTGATGACGGAATCGCAACAGGTTTCACAACTAAAGCTGCAGTAAGCTATGCCAAATCCCAAAATCCTAAAAAGATTATTTTGGCTGTTCCTGTGTCGCCATCAGATTTTTCCAATGAAATAAAAAAAGAGGTTGATGAATTTGTATGCCTGCATTCGACAAGTTTGTTTTTCTCAATAAGCCAGTTTTATGATAATTTTCCTCAGCTAACAGATGAACAAGTCAAGAATTATCTGAATAAAGCGAATGCCAAAAATAAATAAGCCTTACAATTCCTTATAAACCATGTCGTGCGCCCTTACCGGCTCATTCACTTTCATGCCGATTGACATGCCCGGCTCCGCCATCTCTATTTTCTCATGCTCTACCTGCATTGACGTTACTTTCTGCTTGAAGTCGCTTGTGTGCCCTTTGATGTGCAGTTCATCGCCAATCTTAATGCTGCCGTC
>JACPTD010000123.1 GCA_016192955.1 Candidatus Woesearchaeota archaeon
ACTCTTAAATGATAAAAAAAGCCATTTATGTTCGAAACATTTAAATATAACTTACTTACTTAATCTAAATAATAAAAAGAAGAAAAAATGCCTGAAGATGACAAGAAGTTCTCAAAGCAGCTGATTGGAAAGACTGTTGTTTCCAAGACAGGCAAGCGTTTTGGAGAGGTAGGCGACATCATATTTGAAACAAGAAGCGGAGAATTAATCCATATGGTGCTTCACAATCCAACTTCCTACACAGAAAAGCTTGAGCTTGAAAAGGACAAGGAAGGCCATATTCTGATACCGTTCAGCGCAGTGATTGCAGTAGGCGATTTTATGGTCGTTGCTGAAGAGGATATAATTTAATTTTTGATTTAAATTTTCTTTTTGTAAATAGCATAAATCGGCTTGAACCCTAATTTTTCATGGAATTTCATAGAATTCTTATTTGAATCAAACACATCAATAACCATTTTGTTAAATCCTTTGCTTCTGGCGATTTTGATAGCATCTTGGTAGAGCAATTTCCCTATTCCTTTGCCCCTATAGTTTTCTTTAACATAAATTAAATCAACCCAGAAGAATTTGTCATAAATGTACATGATTTTAAAATCCGTCCGGAAATAAAGAAAGGCAATTGGTTTTCCATTGTCTTCAACAACTCTTATGTTTTTCTTTGAAATTGCTTCATTGAATTCTTTTTTGTCTGATGCTTTTGCTTTAATATCTCTTTTATCCCTATTTTCAATAACTCTGTTTTTCTCCAATCCTTCAACAAGAAATCCTAAATCTTTGCTAACAGCGTACCTTAGATTCATACGTCTGCATTCCACAATAACTTTTTAAATATTGCTATACCTCTTAGCTTGGGGGTTAAATGGAATTGAACAGCGCTCTGTGGACCGAGAAGTACAGGCCAAGTGATTTTTCCGAGATAAAAGGCCAGAAAGAGATTGTAAAAAGGGTTAAGGCTTTTGTTGAGCAGCAAAATCTTCCTCATTTGATGTTTGCAGGCCCTGCTGGAGTCGGCAAATCAACTTTGGCAATAGTTGTGGCAAAAAAGCTGTTTGGCAAAGAATGGCGCCAGAATTTTCTTGAGCTTAATGCGAGCGACACAAGAGGGATAGACACCATAAGGACGAATGTAAAAGATTTTGCCAGAACAAAGGCAATCGGCGATGTGCCTTTCAAAATAATTTTTTTGGATGAATCTGACGCATTAACACGCGAAGCGCAGCAGGCATTAAGAAGGACAATGGAAAATTATACCCAAACATGCAGGTTTATTTTAAACGCCAATTATTCGTCAAAGATTATCGAGCCCATACAGAGCAGGTGCGTGGTTTTTAGATTCAAGCAGCTGGAAAAAAACGACTTCATTGAGATTATAGAAAAAATAGCAAAAGACGAGAAATTGAAGATTGATGAAAAAGCAAAGGAAGCCTTGGTTGATATTGCTGAAGGGGACTGCAGAAAGCTGGAGAACATATTGCAGAGTTGCGCAGCATTGTCAAGCCACATCACAAACGATTTAGTGCATTCCATGGCATCTGTTGCAAAGCCGAAAGAGATAAGAGAAGTTTTAGAATTGGCTTTGGGCAATAAGTTCATTGAAGCGAGGAACAAGCTGCTGGACCTGATGCTAAGCTATGGTTTGGCGGGCATAGACATCATAAAGCAGATTCAAAAAGAGATATTGGAATTAAGCATTGACAATAAATCAAAGATGATGCTAATTGAGAAATGCGGCGAAATAGAGTTCAGAATGACAGAAGGCTCTGATGAGTTTGTTCAATTAGAGGCTTTGCTGAGCCAGTTTGCATTGGCAGGAAATAATTAGGTTGTGTCAGCCAAGTGCTTGACAAGGACTTTTGTCTCTTTGTTGTCCAAAACGTTGTAGTCCATTACCACCTCTATGACCTTTTCTAAATCGTTCCTGTTTGGGTCCAAGTCAGCAGTGCATGTCAGTGTTCTTTTTCCGTTAACTAAAGTGACTATCCCTTGGTCTCCAGATTCCAAGCCGCCGCATTTGATGTTTGTTATTATAGGATCTGATGGAGGTATGTGCTTGACTTGAATCTTGACTTTGTTTTCAACCTCTCTTCTCTTTCTTGGATCCCTTGGGCATGCTGAATCAAACCCGCTTGAGGGGGTTACATCATTTTTGTCCCTGAAGATGTCAACATTCCCGCTAAGAGAAATGTCAAAGCTAAAGGATATTTTTTCTTTACCAACCACACTTTGCCTGAAGTTGGTTACTTGCACTGGAGCTCCTGTGCTGTACACTGTCCTGCTTCCAGTAGGCTTGCAGATTGCATCATCCCTTACATTAATCATGTCCCTTAATATGCACAATTTTGCATTTGATTTTGTTTGGTATGCATAACAAACATCTGCCCTGAAAGTAAACTCTGTGTTGCCGCTGAATTTTCTAGGCCTGAAATCTGTGTCTTTTGGAAATGAGATGTATGCTGTTTCGCCGTCAACAATATTGCCTTCGGCATCCTGCCTTCTTCCGCTTAGGTCTATGCCGTCATCAAGCGGCCTGTTTATGACTTGCGACAAGTCAGAATCAAAATCAGTAGGGTCAAAGCCTACTAAGTTGGCCTTTATGTCGCCGTTTCTAATCTGGAATTCACCTTCATTCTTTAAGCTTACAATGGCTTTAAAGGCAAAAGTGTCGTCATCTGTAACTTCCGGCTGCGGGTTGTCCTTAAGGAAGCTTATTGTTAATCCGGACGTTCCGCCAATAAATGGCTTGGTTGGGGCTCCTGTGCTTGCCGCTCCGCTTTTCTTGCATGCAGAAACTAAAAGAATTAAACAGACAAGCAATGCTAAAACATAGTATCTTTTATTCATTTTACCTCTTTGATATTTGTGATTGTTTTATTTTAATGTTGCTATATAAAGTTTTTGGTTGATAGCTAGGTGGTGGTGCTCACTTCCCTCTTTATCTGTATTTTTTTCT
>JACPTD010000129.1 GCA_016192955.1 Candidatus Woesearchaeota archaeon
AAAGTCGCATCTTTTTGAAATTTCTTCTTTTATCCACTTAATATCTTTGGCTTGAGGCATAAGCATGAATATGTCCCTTATGTCTGTGCTTCTGCAGCTTACAAACTTTGTCACAATTAACGCGTCAGGATTTATTATCCTCAATTTTAACTCTTCGGTTATTGTTTTGCCTTTCAGCAATCTTATTGCAGAATTTTCAAATATCCATTCTGCTGTGAATAAGGCATGCGTTTTTCTGTCAGAAACATATTTAGTCATTATATCTACACTTACCCTAAAATTTTTTGCAATCTCTTTCTCGTATCTTCTGAATTCCTCATGATAAGGCAGATTCATTTCATCTGTCGGCTCCTTTACATATTTTATCCCCTTCAGTTCTTTCTCTATTGGTGATAATTGTGAAGTATTCTCAATTACAATATCGCAATCTACTGAAAATCTAGGCAGCGTATAGGCATTTACAGCATAGCCCCCAATCACAACAAATTTATACTCCTTAATCTTCCTGAAAGTTTCAAAAATCTCCTTTTCCCTAAGCTGAAGCAGCTCCATATTTTTTCCTCATATAGCTATAGGCATATGAATACAATTCATTTTCTTTAGCTGTTTTCATCGCTTTTTTCAACGGCTCAGTTTTTAAGCCGTTCTTATCAGCCGAAATAATCTTATCAGAGGGCATTAAAATTACATACTCTCCAATTGTCGAACCCTCATTAACATAATTAGGAATATTTCTTTGATTTAAAAATTCCTTCCAATACTTTAAGTCTTTTTTCAACACTTTAATAAAATATGGAGACCTTTCTAACCCTCTTTGTACATAAGAGTAATCAGACCAAATTTCTATCGCAGACAAATTAGTGAAACAATATGGCTTTTTCGCCTCTTTAATAATATCCGGAACTTTAAATTCCACTAATCCTTTAATCACCTTTTCTGGCTCTAAGCATCTATAAGTGTTTCTTGACACTTTTTCAATCCAGCCTGCTTTCAATAATATGGAAAATATCTTCTTTCTCATGCTCTGGCTTACAATCCAGTCTAATTCAGACTGCTTAAACTGTTCTCTTGAGCCATGCTTTGCATAAAACAATGCATAGGCTCTCAAGCAATACTGCGGAATTTCATATACCATAGTTACCTATTAAGTAACTACTTATATATAAATCTTACCATTTTTAACTATAGAGAACTTTGAATAATTCATTATTTTGACATTTTCATTCAAAGTTCTCTATATCACTTTCTTTTTAACTAATCTTAAAGAAATAGTGTCTATCTAACCTTTCCCCCATCTTTCGTCTTTTCGACCTTTACCATTTCCTTATCAGTCTTTAATTCCCTGTTTTCGAAATGAACTTTGCTGTTTTTGACGCTCATATTAATTTTTGCAAATTCCTCATAAGTAACCTGTTCAGTCGCATTATCAAACCCCTCAAAATAAACCTTGTCGCCTGGGCTGCTTTCATTAGCAGTCAATAATCCTGGCCCAGTTCCGTCATCTCCGGCAAGAAGCATGCCATTGCTTTCAACACCCCTTAATTTAGCGGGCTTTAAATTGGAAACAACTATTATCTTCTTTCCTTTCAATTCATCTGCTGGATAGCAGCCCTTTATTCCAGCAACTAGCTGCCTTTTTTCAGCCCCCAAGTCAATGTCCAAGATGTAAAGCTTGTCAGCATTCGGATGGTCTTTTACATCAAGTATTTTCGCGACTTTCAAGTCAAGCGGAAATTTTTGCTTTTCTTCTTTCTCTTCCATTTTTCTTATCAAAATCTGCTCCTTCCCTATTTTATGGTTTTTTAATTCAAAATTTATGTCTTTCCATTTTAAATTTTGCACATTTAACTGCTCTTGCAGTTTTGATGAAAATTGCGGCAAAATCGGCTGTATCAAAATGCTTATTATTTTAACAATATTGGCGCTTAATCCAAGAATTTTATGGGCATTTTCCCTATCTTTATTTATCAATTTCCATGGCTCATTGTCCTGAAAATACTTGTTGCCAAGAGAGGAAATGTGCAGAATGCCCTTGACAGCCTCATTGAAATTCAAGGCATAATAATTTTTTTCAATATTTTTTGCCAGTTTTTTGATTTCATTTGTTAATTTTTTATTATTGTCAATTTCCTTGACTTCGCCATAAAAGTTTTTGTTCAAGAAATTCAATGCCCTGTAGCAGAAATTGCCAATGTTTGCAGCCAATTCGTTGTTTATTTTCTTGCCGAAATCCTCAAAGTTCAAATCTATATCCGACATCTTGCTATTGAGCAGGCCGGCATAGTAAAACCTAAGGTGCTCTGGCTCGTATTTCTGCAAAAATTCCCTTGCTGTGAAGAAAGTGCCCCTTGACTTTGACATTTTCTCGCCATTAACAGTAAGGAAGCCGTGGACTGGGATATGGCGAGGCAGTTGAAAATCAGAGCCAATCAGCATTGCAGGCCAAAACAGGAAATGGAAATAGATTATGTCTTTGCCGATAAAATGATAAATTTTGGAATTCTTGCTGTTCCAGTAATCCTCTGTTCTCAAGCCGTGCTTTTTGCAGTAATTGTCTGTGCTTGCAATGTAGCCTATCGGGGCATCAAGCCAGACATAATAGTACTTGTCTTCTTCCCCGGGAATCCTGAAGCCGAAATATGGGCCATCCCTTGAAATGTTCCAGTCTTCCAGTCCATTTTTTATCCAGTTGAACACAAAATTCTTTATTTCTTGCTGCAGATTTTTGTTTTTGTTAAGCCAAGACTGAAGCTTTTTTGAGAATTTGCTTAATTTGAAGAAATAATGCTTTGAGGTTTTTCTTATTGGCTTGTTTTTGCATATTGCGCAGTATGGCTCGATCAAGTCTATTGTCTTGTATGCTGCATTGCAGCTCTCGCACACATCGCCGTATTGGTCAGGGGCGTTGCATTTCGGGCATTTTCCCTTGACATACCTGTCTGGCAAAGTTCTTTTGCAATTCTCGCAGTAAGTCACTTCAATCTCTTTTGTGTAGATGAACCCTTTTTCTTTCAATCTTTCAAAAATCAAGTCGCTATAATGCTTGTTTTCAGGGCTGTTGGTTGTATAATAATTGTCAAAGCTGATAAGAAAATTATTGAAATCCTGCACATGCTCCTTGTAAACATCTGCAATAAGCTGCTCTGGCTTTATTCCAAGCTCTGCCGCCTTTATCTCAATTGGGGCGCCATGCGTGTCATCAGCGCAGACATAAATAACATCTTCGCCAATTAATCTCAGAAATCTGACAAAAATGTCTGTTTGGATGTATTCAACTAAATGGCCGCAGTGCACATGCCCGTTAGCGTACGGAAGGGCGCTTGTTACAAGAATTTTTGGTTTTGATGAATTTGCTTTTCTGAATTTTGCCACCAAATCATTTGTATAAAGGGGTAATTTAAAAAGTTATTGCTGGATTAGGAGCATTGTTGAAAATCTTAGGATTTAACAAGACACCTAAAATCTCCAAAAACTTTATATACTCCAAAGGCAGAATGCCAGTTAGATGGAGAACAAGAAGCTTGGATTTGTTATTTTGTCGTTCAGCATTGTAGCCAGCGTGCTGGCATTTGGGTTTATGGGGTTTCTGGGCAAGCAGACAACCGCATTGCAATGCTATCCGACAAACGAGTGCCAGAGAGTGCAGTCCTTAACGAGCCTGTCCCATATCGCGGTTGGGCTTATCTCGTTCATAGGAGCTTTGGGATTCTATCTCTTATTTTTCAGCACAAGCGAGGAAGCAATCCTGAAAAGGCTTGAAGAAGAAAAGAACATGAGAGTTGAGCAGGATAAGTTTGAATTGATAATAAAGGCGATGGATGACAATGAAAGGAAGGTGCTGAAAGCCATCAAGGAGCAGGAAGGAATAACACAATCAACATTGAAATTCAGGACAGACCTGTCCAAGGCAAAAGTAAGCCAGATTCTGACAGACTTTGAGAAAAAGCGTCTTGTC
The DNA here is from genome assembly GCA_016192955.1 of Candidatus Woesearchaeota archaeon. GTDB lineage: Archaea > Nanobdellota > Nanobdellia > Woesearchaeales > GW2011-AR4. The sequence goes on from JACPTD010000129.1 coordinate 3,956, forward strand.
AAGAGAGAGGCAAAAGGCAAGACATACGCTGTTTATCTGGCTGGAAATTTCTGAATTATAGCAAAAGGCACAAATTTTTATAGAGAATTTTGAAATATATCAATTTTGTCAAAATTCTCTAAGAGAACTTTGAATGAAATTACAAAAATAATGAATTATTCAAAGTTCTCTATACATAAATTGTATTGTTCTTTTTGTCCGTGAGTATAACATCAACATTTAAATACAAAAAAATAATTCTGCATCCTATGGATGAATTTAAGCAGGCATGCATTGAAATAGTGGATGAAATAAAGAAAATTAATCCAAAAAGCCAGCGCCAGCTAAATCAGCTGAAATTGAAGGTTTTAAATAAATACAGGGCTTTAAGTCAAATACCAAAAAATGCTGATATTTACTTTGCCGCTTCTGAAAATGAAAGGCAGAAATTCAGGGAACTCCTGTCATTGAAGCCCGTAAGGACGATAAGCGGAGTGGCTCCAATTGCGCTGATGTCAGAGCCTTATCCCTGCCCCCATACAATGAAAGGAATTGGCCCTTGCTCTTACTGCCCTGGAGGCCCTGGAAGCCATTTTGGAGATGTCCCGCAAAGCTACACAGGCAAAGAGCCATCCACAAGAAGGGCTATCAGAAACAATTACGACCCATACTTGATTGTATTTAACAGGCTGGAGCATTATGTAGCCATGGGAAAAATTCCTGACAAGGCGGAGATAATCATACAAGGAGGCACATTCACTTTTTTCCCAAAAGCGTATCAGGAGTATTTTGTCAAGTATGCGCTGAAGGCAATGAACGATTTCTCAAAGCTGTTTTTTGATGCGGATGGAAATCTGAATATTTTAAGCTTCAAGAAATTTTTTGAATTGCCAAGAGCATCAAGTGAAGATGAAAGCAGGGTGAAAAGGATACAGCAAAGATTGTTGCGCATTAAGAATCTGGATTTGAATGATTTGGAAGTTAAGGAAAAAATTGAGTGTTTATTTTTTGATAATTTTTTTGATTTTGAAAAAAATAATAATGCGGCAGGAAAGATTGAAAGTAATAAAGAAAATGAAATAAATGTTTCTGAGCAAAAACAATCACTGAAGATTATTGAAAAAAAAATTAATGACTCAAATATCCTGGCAATAAAAAATATTCAATTTAAACTGAAAACAGAGGATAATCAAAATATATCGCTAAAACAAATACAAAAAGAGAATGAGACTGCTTTTATAAGGTGCGTTGGCCTTACAATAGAGACAAAAAGCGATTTTGGCAAGCTTTATCACGGCAATTTAATGCTGGGGCTGGGCTGCACAAGAGTTGAGATTGGAATGCAATCAATTTACGACAATGTGCTGGAAGCTACAAGCAGGGGCAACACAGCCTTTGACAACATTGAATCAATAAAAATTTTGAAGGATTTGGGATTCAAGATAAATGCACATTACATGCCCGGATTGCCGTTGACAACAAGAGAGATGGACTTGATTGGATTAAAAACATTGTTTGAAAATCCTGACTATCGCCCTGATATGCTGAAGATATATCCCTGCATGGTTATGGAAGGCACAAGGCTTTATGATGACTGGAAAAACGGCAAATTCCATCCGCTGACGACAAAAGAAGCTGCAGAGATGATTGCAGAGGCGAAAAGTTTTGTGCCAAAATGGTGCAGGATTATGAGGGTGCAACGCGACATTCCAAGCTATGTGACTTCTGCAGGAGTGGACAGGACTAACTTAAGGCAGTATGTTGAAAAGCTATGCAAAGAAAAAGGAATTAAATGCAGATGCATAAGGTGCAGAGAGGCAGGAATTAATCAAATTAAAAATAATAATGTTAAATTGGAAAATATGCAAATTAAAGTTTTAGAATATGATGCTTCCCATGGCAAAGAATTCTTCATAGCTGCAGAAGACGAAGCCACAGACACATTATTCGGTTATTGCAGATTAAGGCTTCCTTCGCAATCCTTGAGGCAAGAAATAACAGAAGATTCTGCATTAATAAGAGAGCTTCATGTGTATTCTGCGGCAGTGCAAATAGGCAAAAGGTCAAACGATAGTTTCCAGCATAGAGGCATAGGCAAGCAATTAATGGCAAAAGCTGAAGAGATTGCCAAAGAGCATGATAAGAATAAGATTGTTGTACTGGCTGGAATTGGGGCTAGACAGTATTTTAGGAAGATTGGGTACGGGCTTGAAGGGGTTTATATGGTAAAGAGGTTGTGAAAAAAGAAATGTTTATTAGTAAGCTTCACACAGAATAAATTGATTATGGGAATTACTATTGAAGCCATAGCTGCAAAGTTAAGAACTATTCCAGAACGTCTTGATTGGCTTTTAAGCCCGAGAAGTGAAAGAATTCTAACTCGTTTTTTGAAGAAAGAAACCCAAAATCCATATGTTGCAAATGCACTATTGGTTGCTGCAAGAAGTGAATTAGGTGATGGAAGTGGTTCCAATGGTTCGATTGAAGCAGCTATAGAAATGGTTAGAAATGACGCGACCGATGGTCTGGTAAGTTTTATGAATGGACATGTACATACATCAAAAGTCTCAGGTGGTGGAGGTTTAAGGGGCTTATTTTATTGTCCCGAACAGGAAATTTTACCAATAGAAGCTGAATCGTATTATGGCACATCAATTGGGGCTGTAGATTCGACTTTTCACGCTAGAAGAAAATTTGTAAGGAAGGATGGGTCTCATGCACAAAGCCCAGATGTTTCAAAAAAAAGTTTTACAGAGGCTGCTAACAGGTTAGCCAATGCTCTAAACGATAACGGCTGGTTAGACCATTTTAGATATGTAAGAGATGTCCGCAAATTATACAGGGGTGTTTTAGGAGAAGCATTTTTCTATCAAGGCCCTATAACACAAATTCTAGTTGGATTATTTGGAACTATGATGGTTAAAGAATTTTATAAGCTAAGGATTATGGTATCGGACTTTTTAAGTTCTGAAAGAATCATGATAGCATCTGATAATGAACATAAAGATATGCTTGTGTCGTGTGCTTTAGAAGAAACAACTGCGTTTCCTTTAGCTTTTAGTCCTATTAGAAAGGCTGGTCATGTTACGGTTGATGGGGGCTTACATGTAACACCTATAAGATTGGCAGCTGATGAAGGAGCTGATTTTATTTGGGTCACCTTACTTAACCTTTATGTTCCGAAATTGCAAGATATAGACGGGTCTGGACCATTAGGGAAAATCAGGCTGGCTTATAGAATGTATGAAATACTTCAAAGAGATGCTTCACGTGAAGCTATAATACAAACAACGAGGAAAACTCCAGAATATGTGCGTAAATTTGGCGACCCGCATGGCATGCTTATATTATCTGCAGAAGATCTTAGCGAATTTGATCCATTTACTTTAACAGAAAAGCATCAAAAATTGTTTGATATTGGCAGGGCTGCAACAAATGTTAACATGGATAAGCTAAGTCCAAACTATAGACATCCGGGGTATGATCCTCACTACTTTATTGAAAGATTAAGATTGCAAAGAAAGTTTGGAGATAAATTGAAACTATCAACAAAATGTTAACTTATTTTATTAGCAAAACTTTAAATTTAGTTATAATCCACTTCTTTAAATGCAATCTTCCATAACAGAAAGCGGCAAGCAAGTCGTCTTCAAACCCAAGTTCGTAGAGCGCTATTCAAAATTAACAGATTGGGAGGCATTTAAAAAATCATCTTTGTCATTTCTAAGGCGCTCTATAAGAGTCAATACATTAAAAATGTCAATAAATGAACTAAAACAGAGGCTTGAAAAAAGCTGGAGATTAGAGCAAATTCCATGGTGCAGGGAAGGCTTTTGGATTGAGCACTATAAAAAAGAAAGAAGGGACATTGGCAACTTGATTGAGCATTCTCTTGGCTATTTCTACACACAGGAAGCAGCGTCTATGATTCCTCCAATAGTTTTGGAGCCAAAGCCAGATGATGTTGTTTTGGATATGGCAGCGTCTCCAGGCTCAAAAACAACGCAGATAGCGCAATTCATGCAAAACAAGGGCATTTTGATAGCGAATGACTACACTTATGAAAGGATGAAGCCATTGTCAATCAATTTGCAAAGATGCGGCGTTGCAAATGCTTTAATAACGCTAATGGAAGGGCAATGGTTCAAAAAATCGGGAATAGAGTTTGACAAAATCCTTGTTGATGCACCATGCTCCGGAACAGGCACAATAAGGAAGAGCCTCAAGACGATTGGCATTTGGAATCCTGACATGGTAAGAAGGCTTTCAATAACGCAAAAGCAGATTATAGAGACAGGATTTAGTCTGTTAAAAGACAATGGGACTTTAGTCTATTCAACATGCTCTCTTGAGCCGGAAGAAAATGAAGGGGTAATTGATTTCCTTTTGAATAAATTTGAAAATGCAAAGATAGAGGAGATTAAGC
>JACPTD010000005.1 GCA_016192955.1 Candidatus Woesearchaeota archaeon
AGAGTGATTTGCTTGAAAAAATAAAAACTAGAACTCGTGTTGTCGGAATCGCATACAAGTTTGACCCTCATAAAGTAAGCAAAGTGCCGGGATTCAGCCATTATTCAAAATTAGCGCAAGAATTGAAAATAGCGTCTAAATCATTAGGAGCAGACACATACATTCGTCCAAAATAAATAAAAACATTCAACCCACCGCGCTCACATTCTCATGCTTATTAACCCTTATCACATTCTCAACAAAGCTTTCTATCTTGCTCTCGTGCGAGACAATGATGACTTGCTTCATGCTGAGCTGGCTTAGGATGTCCCTTATCTTGTCAAGCTGCTCATAGCTGAAGCCGTCAGTAGGCTCGTCAAGGATTATTATGTCATTTGTCTTGATTTCGGCAACAATGTCGTTTATCACCTTGTTCAGCGCCAGCCTGTAAGACAATGCCACTGCTGTCCTTTCCCCGCCGCTTAAATTCTCTACATAAGTTTCGTAGCCGTCCTGCTCAATAACCGGAGTGAAGTCCTCGTCAACCCTGACATTTATAGCTTCATCCTCCATCAAAATGTCAAACCAGCTCTTAAAAAGCCCGTTGAACTGCGAGTGTATGTTAACCATCACATGCTTCTCCATTGCCGACATCAGATTTACAAACAGCTCGTCAATCCAGCTGCCAAGCTGCGAAATGTAGGCAAGCCTTTCCTTTGCCTTTTGCTTTTCATCAATCTCTTTTTCCATGCCTGCAATGAATCTTTTAATGGACTCTTTTTCAGCCTCGTATTTCCTTTTTTCCAACTCCAAAAACCTTTCCTGCGGCAGCAATCCGTCAATCTCCTTCCTTGCAATCTTGTATTTTTCCTCTGCCTCTGCATGCTTTTCTATTCTTGGGTTCAGCATTGTTTTTTTTGCGTTCAGCAGCCCGATTTCTTTTTTTATGCTTTCCTTGAGCGCTGACTTTTCTTCCCTTGCGCTTGTCTTTTCATTTAAATGCTCAAATTTTATTTTCAGGACGCTTAAATGGCTCTGCTCCCTGACAAATGCGTCAAGCTCCCTTTTCAGCTGAATCTTTATCTTTTCAAGCTTAGATTCCTCATCGGCGAAGCCTTTAACCTGCTCAACAAGTCCAATATGCCTTTTGCTTTCCCGCAAATGCACATCTTGCTTGTGCTGTTCATCGACTTTCTGCTCGCAGACAGGGCAGATGTCAAGCTCCTGGATCTTGCCCATTGTTTCATTGCAGTGCTCTATCTTTACCTCCAGCTCCCTTATTTTTTTTATTGTGTTCTTATAATTCAGTTCAGCTTCTTTTATTTCATTTTCCTTATTGTCTATTTTATTCTTGATAACTTCAAACTCATTGAATTTTTTGTTTTCCAGCTCATTTTTGAGCTCTTCAGTCTGCCTGTCAAGCAGCTTTATCTCATTATTGAGCCTGTTGTTCTGCTCTATCTTATGGCTAAGGCTTGACTCCGCGGCGCTTAGCTCGCTTCTTAAGGAACTCAATTCTTTAATGTCATTCCCAATGCTTTCAATTGATTTCTTTTTTTCATTGATTTCATTTTTTACTTCCTCTATTTTGGGAAGAATTGCCTCTATACTCTTGTCAATTTCAAAAATCTCGCTTTTTCTCTCGGCTAATTCTTTCTTTTTGTATTCCATGTCAAGGGTAAATCCCTCCAGATGCTTTTTTCTTTCCCTTAAAGACGCTGTAATAATCCTTAAGTTTTCCTTTATCCTTTTGTACTTGTCAATGTTGAACACTTTCCTCAAAGTGTCAAGCCTGTTGTCCTTGCTTTCATAAAGTATCTGCTTCATCTCTTCCTGGGGCGTATAAACTGTGTACCTGTAAATCATGTCCTTGCCCTTCTTAACCAATTCTTTCGGATAGCCAAGCATCTCAAGAACAATAGCCCTCAGCTCCTCTGAAGTGCCTTCTTTCTTTAAGCCGTTTACAACAACATAGCCCGCTTCCTGCTTTATATCCTCGTTGCTCCTTTTCAATGCCCTCTTTATCATGATGTCTTTGCCTTCAATCTCCATCCTTAATTCAACGCTGCCTTCCTTTTTTCCATGCCTGAGCAGCGTATATGCAGGCAATTCCCCTTTCTTTGCGCCGAATATTGCAAATTCAATCGCAAGCAAAATGCTGGATTTCCCGCTTCCAATGTCGCCAGCCAAAAGAACCGAGCCGAGAGGAAAGCTTATTTCTTGGCTTTCATAGCTTCTGATGTTGTTCAGCTTTATTGATTTGATGAGCATGCAGCCAGCTAATCAACAGAGTTTTATAAAAGTTGTGAAAATTAAAAATCCCAATCACAGCAAGCTGCGGAGTGTCAAAAACCATAATTTACAGTAAACATAGTTGGTTTTTGAGCATGCTCGGAAATCGTAATGGATTATTGTAAAATTTGCGATTTCCGACATATGAACTCAATTTGAGATTTTACATAGTTTATCCACTCAATTAAAGAACTTTATTAAAAAATGAAAAAGCAAAAACCAGATGATTTGAATTTCCTATGGGGAATGTGTAAGGGTATTAAAAAATCAACCGATAAGATTATGGAAGAAATTGATGAGAATGAAATTGATAATTGAATTAATTTTTACTACTTTTGGGATACTACATACGAAAGATTTAAATACCAGTTGTTAAATGAGAAGAATATGCTGCCTAAACCCAGAGATATTACCGACTTAAAAGAAAAAGTTGCCACTATACTGCTTAGTTTAGACCAAAAGGATCCTCGGTTGTGCGAAATTGAAAGATTGCTTAATGAGGCATGGTATAATGCTCAAAGAATAAGACCATACGATAGTGACTTTGCTGAGGCAGCAGCAATTAGAGCAGCGGCTCAATATCTGAACAGGTTCCCTGAGCTGAATAATGCGATAAAACAAAATGGACTTATATTGACTCCTCCAAAACTAGCTAAGCCAGAAGGTCTGACAGAATATAGACCTCATGTAAATAAACGAGAAGGTATTGTAGAGGCTAGGCCACGTTTGGTTTTAGCAACTGGACGAACAATAGAAGAAGCAGTTGAACCCTATCTAGCTTTGCCAAAAGATACTACCAGTTTAGCCGATGGAAGTAATTATGTAGGTTTGCTTCGACACTAATTTTTCACTTTAGCTTCTTCTTCAAATTCTCAATCACAGAGACAGGTGTAGGATCAACCCTGTTTGCCAGGGCAAGGTAATAAGACGCAAAATCGCCATAGTAAATTCCTGAAAAAATTCTGGACAGCAGATGCTCTCCTCTTGTAAATATTTCTTCAACATCAACCCTGCTTGATATTATTTCCTTTGTTATGTCCATTCTTTTTTTTATTCTTTCGTTGTCTTTGGCATCTCTTATAAAAATCGCAATGAAATCGCTCTTGTTGACATTTTGGTAGCCTGCGATTTCATTGTGGTTCATTTCAGAAAATGAGTTGTGGAAAGCAGCCACCTTGCTGTTCTCATTAAACTGGGTTTTCCACCTGTAAGCCACAGGGCTTAGAATTTCAGAAGAGTATATTAGCGGAGTCCTTAACCCGATTTTCTTTGCAATCCTTTCTCCGACTGCTTTAAAATCATCTGTTTTTGACAGGATATCAAGCATTTCCTCGATTTCCCTGCCTTTCACATCAGCAATTCCGGAGTTGGCCAAAACTCCAAGAACAGGAAAGAACAGATAGCCAAGCGCAGCTCTCGGCTGCAGCCCTGAAGGTATCTTTATGGATTTTTTTGCCATGCTTCCAAGCTGCCCGCCGCTTGTGACAGCAACAATCTTTGCCCTTTTCTTCGAGGCGTCTTCATATGCTGACAATGTCTCTTCTGTGTTGCCTGAGTAGGAAACAGCAAAAACAAGGGTGTTTTCATCAACAAAATCCGGAACTTTATAATCGCGGACAACAAAAACAGGAATCCTTGAGCTGTGCATGTAAATTTTCAGCAAATCGCCGCCAACAGCAGAGCCGCCCATGCCTGCAATGACAATCTTGTCAATCTTGCCAGAAACAGAAATTCCTTTCGGCAGCTCCAAGGCTGTCCTGCACTGCTGAGGGAAATCTTCAATCACCTTGAGCATATTTGAACTATCGATTGGCATTTTAGAACTCACTAACTTATGATTGTATAAAAAGATTTGGATTACTTCAACGGCTTTCTGCTCAGCCTCCATGCAAGAAAGCCGACAATCAGAATTGTCCCGGCAATGACTGCCCAAACCAAGCCCTTGTTTTCAGTTATCCTGTTGTCTTTTTTGTCGCAGGCATCCCCGATTTTATCATTGTCAATGTCAGCCTGCCTGTATTCATTTCCAATGTACTGCTTTGGGTTATAATCATAAAGGCAGTTATCCTCAAAATTAAGCGTGTTGTCATTGTCATAATCCTCGCATAAGTCCCCTATTCCGTTGTTATTTTGGTCTTCCTGTTTTGGGTTTTGCACATTGGGGCAGTTGTCCCTTGGATTTATTATTCCGTCTTTGTCCATGTCATCGCAAACATCGCCTATTCCGTTTTTGTCGCTGTCAGCCTGCTCAGGATTTTTTATTGAAGGGCAATTGTCGCATAAATCCCCCAAATTGTCATTGTCGCTGTCTTTTTGGTCAGGGTTTGGATTCTTCCCGCAGTTGTCCCTGTAATTGGGAATGTTGTCATTGTCATCATCCTCACAAACATCGCCTATGCCGTCATTATTCCTGTCAAACTGGTTTGGATTAGGGGCTTCAAGGCAGTTGTCACATGCATCTCCAATTCCATCTTTATCGTTGTCTTTCTGCTCGGGGTTGTTTTTGCTTATGC
>JACPTD010000055.1 GCA_016192955.1 Candidatus Woesearchaeota archaeon
AATGCGTTAGAATCATTAGGTGTTTTTTGGGTAAACACAGGAAATAATGTTCAGGGTGTATTAGCAGTTTACAATGTACTTAAAAAAAATTCAAAAACTAAAATGGAAGCTCTGAAAAAAACTGTAAGTGATCCATTCCAATTAGCGAATATTTTAGTATGTTCAGCGTGGTATGGAGGAGAATTGGCATTGCGTTCACAAGGAATCAGAATGGAAGAATATTTGGGAAATTTGGGAGCAGGATTGGAATCAGCAGCACTTAGTTGTGATACTGCTGTTGCTGCACAAGTTGCAAAAGGAATATCATACGTACAATTAATAGTTCCTGCAAAGTTTTCAGTTACAGACAGAAATTTAAGAAAATTGGGCAATCAGTACGGTTCAAATTATTTTGCCCGTGCTTCTAAGTAAAACAATCATATAGTTGGAATCTCACTTGGAGTTCTTTGCATTTCGCCAAGAATTTTCGCTGTTAATTGTCTTTGATTTTCTTCCTCCGCATCAACTTTATTAGCCAATTTTTTGATAATCCTTCTTGTTTCAGGCAATCCTGACATCCAATCCATTATCCAGTCCAGACCAAATGCGCCTCCAGCCACAGCAAAGCCAATAGTTCTAATCTCTTGCATAGGTGCAAAAAAGCCTACACATATCCCAAGAAGTTGCACATAGGATTTGAATGCGTAAAAAGTCGATATGTGCTTTTCTATCTTATCGCAAAAAATTTGAGATTCTTCGATAAGATTTGCACCGCGATTGGCAAAACTTCTTCTCAAAAACTTCATTAATCTGATTTGGATAATGCCTATACTTTTTACAGCTCTGAACACAAATTCCATACAACCATTTAGTTCTGATATTATTTCTTCTGATAAATTTTCTTCTATGGATATTAAATTCCTTAATTTCGCTTCTTCATCACCTAACATGTTTGAACCAAGCATTTTTCTTTTAGCTGCTCTAACGCTTGGTAAAACAATAATTCTATCTCTAGACATAACTAGTTTCAGCAATCCGCTTTGAGCCTCAATTACTCCATAAACCTGATTCATTTTCTCATTTATAGACTGAAGTTTACTCTCTGTTAGTGCAATGTTCCCATCAAGGTTTTTTTTGGCGCTGTTAAATCGCAATCTACTGATAAAACCAGCGTCCAAAGGCTCGATAGAATATAGTTGTTGCTTTAATAAGCCTACTGTACCATTAAAAGGGCTTAGATTTTTCATGAATCTGGGATAACTTATTACTTGCAAATCAATTATTTTTCTAAGGTGAGTAAATCCGTATTCTCTTGCCTCTTGGTTATCTTCACGGATTTTTTCACATGCAACTCGCTTTACAGAAATACATCTTCTGATTCTTGTAACATTTGCCCTAAATAATTCATTTAAACTCTTGTTTAATGAGGGAATATCGAGACCAACATTAGGATTACTCATGACAACCTTAAATTAAATCATAATTTATAAACATTTGTAAAATTTAACAATCTTCAAGCCCAAGATTCTGTAAAGTTAATGCAAGAATAGTTTCAGGGTACTTAAGGGATAGTGGATCTAGCTGTTTAAGAGCTATAAAAAAGCGACATTTGCCAATCCAAGACATAAGTGTTAGGGGATTAGAGGAATTGCTTCAAGAAGCCTAACCCAAAATATTATAAAACAGGTGTAATTCTTCATTTTATGATTCAGGAATTGCAGCAAACCTTCCACTCCATTATAAAATCCCTTGAAGTTCTTTATGTCATTGAAGGCATAAAGCCATGCGCAAGAATTCTCGTTTTTGAGGATGAATTAAATAAGGTTAATGATTTTTTAAATGAAAAAAATATATTTACCGCCGTATCGGACTTCAAAGCCCTGAAACATGCTGCGCAAAGCGAGTTCTATTCCGACAAGTCCGTAAAAATCCCAAAAAATGACGCGAGAAAAGGCTACTTTTTCATTTATTTGTCCAGAAATAAGGAAACAGCAGAAAAAGCTAAGTTAATGGAAGCAAAGAGCAATCACTTGGAGCTTGGCTTGTTATTGGGCTATCCCAAATGCTGCTGTGAATTTTTCCAAAGAAACTTCAATGAGAATAATGCAGACCTGACGTTAAAAGCATTGGAAAATTCTAATGGCTGCGAATTTCCGTTTTACACAAATATCGCAGCAAGGCATTTTGATGTTTCATTGCTGAGCCATTTCCCGCACAGCCTTGGATGCATGCCATCGATTGAAATTGCAAAAAACAACCTTAAAATGATGCAAAAGCATGCAGAACAGGTTGCAGGGATGTTTTCAGGCATTCTTAAAAGCGCTGTTATTTACACAATGGAAGAAGGCGTCTTCTTATTGAGAAAACACGAAAAAGTCGATAATGGGTTGATGTATGGTGACGTTTTAACAACAACAAAAAGCAAGCTGTATTATCTGCTGTCGTCAAATAAAAAACTGGGAATTCTTGGCAAAAATGATTTTGTCGTTAGTGATGTCTATATTAAAGGGCATCAATATGGGGTTATGGTTTTTACTTAGAATACACGCTAATCAAAGTACCGTTCACCAAAAAAGCATCTTCTTTCTTTAAAAATCTCGGCTGGAAATGATGCCCGTAATGAACAAGCTTTCCATTCATTTCCCTGAGCAGCTTGTTTTCAAGCCCCCTGTCCAATGACGCATCAGGGGCTAAAAACAATACGCCGTATTTTGAAAAGTCATGCTCAAAAAAATCCTTGTTGTGAAAAACTGCATTTCTTATTCCAAATTTTCCCTGCATTTCAATTGCCTTGTTATGCAAAAAATTGTCAATTTCAACGCCTTCAGCGTTCTCACAGAACAAAGAGGCAATCAAAACGACCTTTCCATCTCCGCTTCCTATGTCAAGAAAGCTTTTGAATTTGTGCAGGCCGATTCTTTTGAAGGCTTCATAAACCTCGTCTGAAATTGAGGCATTCCAGAAGCCCTTTGAAGTGCTCCAAATTGGCAGCTTGCCCTTTCGCAAAAGCTCCCTGTGGAAATTATCATACTCTTTTTTGATTTGTGAAAATAACGCGTCATTCATCCTATTTCATTTAATTGATGGGGTTATGTCAAAAACCACCAATCATAGACTTGTAGCATGAATACTTTGGCTCTAACATATAGTGGTTTTGGACACCACAAAATTCCACTTATTTAGTGGTTTTTGAGCACATCCAAATTCCATGCAATGTACAGCTATACTTAAACCACTTATGAAATATAAGTGGAATTTTGATGTTTAAAAATTTTATTCGGCTAACAGCCTCAAAACCAAAAAGTATAAATATATGCTGTTGGATATCATATCCAAGTGGTGGTGGATGAATAAAAAAGTGCTCTTGCAAGGTGATATTTTGAAAAAGGCGACATTGGCGGAAAAAGTAGCAAAATACTCTAAAGTTAAATTAAAAAAAACAATAGTTAAAGTTCCCAGATTAAGGGCCAGAAGGCAAAAAGCCCTTAAGATTAAGCAAGCGGAAAAGATACCAATATCATCCATTATACCTCTCTTAATCAAATCAGCTGTTGAAAAAGCAAAAAAAGAGGGAAAAGCAAAGCCGGATGTTGAAGAGCAAAAAAGTTATCAAGTATTAAAAGGCGAGAGGGAACATATATTTAACGGCGGCTACGGAACTGCTTCAAAGGGTTACGGGGCTGCTCCGCATGCTTCTTATGTGGATTATGGAAAGCTGTTCAGCTACCTTGGAAAATTCAGGGCAAAACAGCCTTATGAAGATATGGCAGAGCATATAGGAAATTTGAACAAGGCAACAGAAAGCGGAAGCTTTGTTTTAGCAGACAGGGAAACTATGGACAAAGGAAAATTTTATTTAAGGTACATTAACTCAAAGATTCCGATTGATAAATCCTCATTAGTGCCGATAGCAGGCATGAATTCTGCGGAATGGGAGCAGTTCAAGATGTGGATGAGGCTGGATACTGCAACCTACCTGCTTAAAATATCAACTTCCTAACCCAATCCGGTCTCTTTCCTTAACTACCCCAATTCCTAAAACTTGATTCTTTTTCAAAATAATTTGAAATTCT
>JACPTD010000014.1 GCA_016192955.1 Candidatus Woesearchaeota archaeon
TCTTTCAATTTGTATGCAAGCACATCCTTTTCCTCATGGCTTGGAATATTGCTCCTTGCCAATAAAGTCGCTGCTTGCCCCATGCCTTCAACAGTTAAGGCGCCTGGCATGATAGGGAAGCCAACAAAATGACCTTTGAAAAAATCTTCTTTGCCTGTTAAGTCTTTAATAGCCACTATCCTATTATTGCTCAAGCTCATAACTTTATCTATGAATAAGAACGGCTCGTCATAAGGTATTATCTTCTTAATGCCCTCTGTGTCAATCTCACCTTTGGCGTTTTTAAGCTGGTTAATTTGGCTCATTTTAGCTTTACTTCCTAGTTTTTGCCTGTTTAAAAAGCTTTCTGCTTTAATATTTTATAAGATATATATTGTAAAATATATCATAAACCCCTATTAATAATGCAAAAAAGCACAAATATTTATAAAAAGCGCTGCGAAATCATATCCTATGCTGAAGAGCAAAAAGGCAAGGCTTGAGCTTAGCCCAAGGCAGAAATTAATCATAGACGGGCTAAACAGATTGCTAAGGCCATTTGAGAAGTTATATTCATTCCTGAAGAATTCTGCTGCTAAAACAAAAGGAGCATTCCCCTCTTTTTACAAACATTTTGAATGGTTAATCCATCAGCACATAGTGGCCCCAGGCAAAGAATTGTTTAGCTCATCAAAGATAGGCGACATGAGCAGTTTTATAACAACAAATGTCATGAAAAGGCTGCCGCATGTTGACGAGTCACACATTAAGGAGATACTTAATAACCCTTCAAATAAATCATTTCTGGAGATATTGACAAAAGGATTTGGCATAAACAAGGAAAAAGAAAAGACTTACACGGTTTTAGGCAAAGATGGCTTTAAAAGAATACTTATTGCAAACAGAGGCGAGATAGCGCTTAGGATTATAAGGGCGTGCCGCGAGCTTGGCATCGAAAGCGTTGCTATATACTCCGAGCATGATGAAGACGGCCTGGCTGTAAAATTTGCCGACAAATCCTATAACATAGGAAAGTCAAAAAATTACCTTGACATTAAAAAGATCATAAAAATAGCCAGACAAAGCAGCTGTGATGCAATACATCCCGGCTACGGATTTCTGGCTGAGAACCCAAAATTTGCCAAGTCATGCGAGAAAAAAGGAATAAAATTCATAGGGCCATCTTCAAAAATGATAGAAAAGCTTGGCGACAAAGTAGAGGCAAAAAAGGCAATGCTAAAGGCAAACATTCCCGTCATTGAAGGGGTTAAGGAAGACCTGAAAAATAAAAGGCATGCGCTTAAGGCTGCAAGAAGAATTGGCTGGCCAGTTATTTTAAAGGCTTCTGCAGGCGGCGGAGGCAAAGGGATGAGGATTGTTGCCAAAGAAGAAGACATATCTTACGCTTACGAAAGCGCCAGGCAAGAAGCATTGAACGCTTTTGGCGACAGCTCGCTTTACATAGAGAAGTACCTTGAAGAGCCAAGGCATATAGAGTTCCAGATATTGGCTGACAAGTACGGAAATGCAATCCATTTAGGGGAGAGGGACTGCAGCATACAAAGAAGGCACCAGAAACTGATTGAGGAAGCGCCGAGCCCTGCCTTAAATGAGGAGTTGAGGGAAATAATGGGAAGCGCTGCTGTAAACGCAATAAAGGCAATAGGCTACGAGGGCGCAGGAACTGTCGAATTCTTACTGGACAAAAATAAGAATTTTTATTTCATTGAAATGAACACAAGAATACAGGTTGAGCATGGCGTAACGGAAATGGTTACAAATGTTGATCTGGTCAAGGAGCAAATCAAGCTGGCAGAAGGGGCAAAGCTTGCCTACAAGCAGGAAGACATTAAGATTGAAGGGCACGCAATCGAATGCAGAATCAATGCAGAAGACTCTTCAAATGGATTTACGCCATCATCAGGCACGATTGTCAATTATGTGGTGCCTGGAGGGCCTGGCATAAGAGTAAGCAGCTCGTGCCATGCCGGCTGCAGGATATCGCCGCAGTTTGACTCTCTGATAGCCTTGCTTATCTGCTATGGCAACACAAGGCAGGAGGCAATTGCCAGAATGAAAAGGGCATTAGGCGAATTCATAATTGAGGGGGTTAAAACAACAATCCCGTTCCACAAGTCTGTATTAAGCAAAAGGCAGTTTTTAAGGGGCAATGCCACAACATCTTTTATAGAAAACAATATGATAATGGGGGAGCTTAAGGGCTTAAAGCAGAAAAAAGAGGACAACAAAGTGAACCCATGGGTGATGGCTGCAAGGCAGGAAGCGATGAATGAAGGCAGTTTGGAGGAGTAAAACAATTTTCACTTATATGCCAAAATACAAGCTCTATCATTTCAACTCCTTAACCTCAACTCAAGATAAAGCTAGAGAATTTTCCAAAAAAGGATTCAATAACATAATCATTGTCGCAAAAGTTCAAACAAGAGGCAGGGGCAGGTTTAAAAGAAAATGGCATTCCGGCAAAGGAGGCTTATGGATGTCTATCCTGTTAAAGCCAAAAAACATTGAAAATCTGAAGTACCTGACTTTTGCAGCTTCTGTCGCTGTTGTGGAATCAATAAACAAGACAGCAAGGCTAAAAACCAATATAAAATGGCCAAATGATGTTCATTACAAATGCAGGAAGCTGTGCGGCATACTGACAGAGGGCATTTTCGGCAAGAGAAATTATGTTGCTGTAGGCATTGGGCTTAATGCCAACCAAACTGCATTTCCTGATGAAATAAAGGATGCTGCAACTTCGTTAAGGATTATAAAGCACAGGTTTTTTGACGTGAAGAAAATTATGAGGAGCATTGCAGACAGATTTTTCTCTTTGTATGAGGGTTATTATGTTAAAGATAAGCCCAAAAAAATATTAAAAATATGGAAGTCCTATTGCGACACAATAGGCAAGGAAGTGACAGTGACAGCAAGAGCAGGGACATTGAGAGGGAAGGTTTTAAAAGTTGATAAAGACTGCAGTTTATTGCTGAAATTAAAAAATAATGATGTTATCAAAATAATTGAGGGAGATATTAATGTAAGGTATTAGCCAAGCCTGATATTCTTATGCTCAAATCACAATCTTTAAAAAATAACATTGCTTTCTGCTGTTTAATGGTGATACTGAAGAACATCCCGATATTAAAAAAGCTTGTTGATATGGGGTATGCGATTCTTATAGTGATTATATTGAGCGCCTTGGTGGGATTAATTCTGGCGTTTCCCGTCAAGCTGCTCTGGAACTATGTTTTTGGCAACTACTTAACTATAAACTGGTTTCAGGCATGGGCATTGAATGTACTGGCAGGCATACTATTCGGGCAGAAAAATTCTAATAAATAAAAATATAAACTAATCTTTATTATAATTTTCAGGTGGAAACATCATTAGTTTAGCTTTTAAAAATCCAACTATAAGATTTGTGGAATTTTTGCCTAATGTAGATTTTGGGCTGCTCACTTTTGGATTTACTGGATACAACCCATTTAGTAGAGATGAGACTCGGGATGGTGAGGGTTCAAGAAGAGAGAATGCAGATATAACAGAGAAACACAAAAGTGCTGAGCCACTAATTCAGGTTTCTTCGCCCTCTGGTCCGCCATTAGAAGAGATTTTGGTTCCGGGCGGCATAGGCGCTTTGGAAATAATATCTCATTCTGCCAGCAGAAAAGCAGTACTGCTTCCAGTTGCTTCAAACCCGTATTTAACCTTTGATTTTAGCACACAGATACAATTTGCACCTCAGGATTCAGCCACTTTTAACAGGACTTATATGGGGCATAAAGCGGCGCACATTTCAGCTGACTACGCTGCAGATGAGCCTTACACACCACCTAAGCAGCAAAGGCAGTTGTTGATGCCAGGCAATGCTGCACCATATACAGCTCCGATTTTGTTAGTAAGCCCAAGCCATAGTTTATTTGCAGCAGACTTAATCATACCCAATAATGCTGCTTATGGGGCTTATACACTTCAAGCTTCCACAACAATTGCAAGACTGCCAACCGCGCAGCCAAAACAGGTTATTGCGGGATTGCAACTTCCAAAATATGCGCCATCTCCTAAGTCATTGGACCTGAAATTAGCAAAACCGGAAATTGGTTCAATTCCCAATACACTCTCAAAACCCCTTACAGATAAAAAAAATGAATTGCCCGCTCCAAAATCAGCAACTCTCGAGGCAAACATCAGAAGCGCTCACAGAGTGTTGCATAGCTCACATCACTCTTCTTACAATAAACCTGTTGTTTTACAATCTTATAAAGGACTGCCTCATGTTTCAAGCACTTCCTTACAAACGGCAAAAAGCCATGAATTAAGGCTTGAAGCTAGGGCAAGGGCTTTTTCAGCCGGCAGAGTTTATATACCTCTTAAAACAATACCCTCTTACGCCCAAAATCAGCCATATGCGCAATCTCCGCAGCAGACTCAAACAGCACCAGCATATATTGAAATGCCAAATTTACAATTAGCGCCTGTTCGGACAATTATAGCACAAGGGTCCAGATACAAAAAAGCAGATTCTTCTGACAAGGCAAAAACAAAACCAGCTTTGTATTCACCAAAAAATTCAATACAAACTCAATCGCCAACGATTTACGCGCAAACACTTACAAGAAATTATGACATGCCATTTCCATGGATAAATATCCCAAGTTCAAGTTTCTGGATGGGCATAGCCAAACCTTATTTTGTCATAGCCCATGCAGAGCAAATAGGCGTAGTTGATAAACCATACTCAGAACAAAGTCATGAAACAACAGATTATAAAAGAAAAAAAACCGTTAAAAAAATTCCAGAAGATACTGATGAGACCAAACCTAAATATTCTCACAAAAAAGCTGAGATTGAAGAAAAAGCTGACGGGAATGAATCAACTGCATTAACTGCAGCAGCAAAAGAGCAGCCTGAACAAAAATATAAAATTCTTAAAAAAGACGAAAATCAAGAGCCAGTTGCAACTTCAGACGCAAGCCCCAAACCTAATTATCAAGATAGCAAAAAACTTGAAGATGATTGTAACCTTATTTTGGCTTATGCAGGAACAGCAGCAGGAATCGGCTTATTAGGGCTTGCAGCTTTAGCATCTTTGCCATTTAGAGAAAAATCTGGTGATATTCAACAAAACTTGCAATTGCCAGCTAATTTAGCAACAAGCCAGCCACAGGCACCCATCTACGGAACAATAGATTCTGTTGTTGCGCCTGTTACTACGCCAGTCAAAAACGAAATAGTATTTAATCAACAATTAAAAGCGGATTTAACGTCCTTAATAATAAATGAAGCGAAACAATTGGGCTATGATTTCTCTGCAATGTCTCTGATAAAAAATTCTACAGGAGAATATGTTGGAATTGGGGAAGACAAAAAACAAAAACCAGCACCTTCATTAAACAAAGTCGCAATAGCTTTCGCCGCCGGTTATCTTGCACAACAAGGGCTTCTTAAACTAGACAAAGACACGCTGATAGATTTTGATCCTGAGCTTGACAAAGAATGCATCTTGACAAGAGAGCTTAACAGATATCAAGTCTTTAAAGAAAAAGGGCAAATCAGTTACGATTATTTAAGAGCCTTGATGTTAAGGGAATCCGTCAATACAACCGCAAATGTCATCTTGAAATACATAGGAAATGGAAGTATGACAGAAGGTCAA
>JACPTD010000037.1:0-33107 GCA_016192955.1 Candidatus Woesearchaeota archaeon
GGAAGATTCTTCGCCCTGCTGGGCTCTGAATGACATGATAGGCTTGACATGGCACTTTGCTCCCTCGTTGCCTGCTATATATGGTTCCATAGCGGGACTCAAGGGGGTTTTGTGGCATTGTATTGATTCTGTGGGGCGGCTTTGCTAGGGGGGTACATGTTTAAAATACGCTTTATTTGCGTTATTTTTTTAGTTGTACTTATAAGTGGAGCGGCTCAAGGTTTTTCGATAAAGCAAAGCCGGTTTTTTTATGCTGGGGATGGAGTTTTGGTGCTTGATCGTAAGATTCGGTTTCGGGATGTGCAAGGGAATTATCTTGAACCAGGGTTAAAGGAAATTCACCGGGCTTTTGGGGCGCCTTGGGCCCTGCCTTATGAAAGGCTTTCGCTGCGTTTCATTGAAATGCTCGATTATTTGCAAGAGCAATTTAATCATGGGGCCTTCTCGATACGCTCGGGGTATCGTAGCCCCAATGCAAATCAGAGCTTGCGAAAAAAAGGCAAACTGGCGGCCATGAGTAGCATGCATATTGAAGGGGCGGCGGCGGATTTATATTTGCAAGGTGCTTCTTCGCAAAAAATATTTGCCACCGTGCGAGATTGGCAATGTTGTGGGATTGGATATTACGGGTCACAGCATTTTCATCTTGATACGGGCCCGGCGCGCTGGTGGGATCAAAACACCTCGAAAACAGAATCCCAAGCGCCACAAGAAAATGAAAAAATTATCATTCAAACCACCCAAGATATTTATTTTTTGGGTGAAAAAATTGATCTGCAATTTATGCGGGTCACTAATTATCCGATTGATGTTAATACAACTGTAACGGTAGAGTCAAAAAATAAATCTCTTAAACTTGATTTGCGAAGTGATATGACAAACTTGAATGCTTGTATGACGTTGAAGAATCGATCGGAGGGAAGGCAATTATCTATTCATTTGCCTGAAAAAAAATTGGAAGCTGGGCGATATCAAATCAAAATTACTTTTTGTAATAAGCGTGATTATGTTCTATATATTTATCTTTATTTCTTTGGTACTCTAATTTTCTATATTCAATGACTTTGTCGTTATGCAGTTTAATTTTTGAATAATTTTTTCCATTCAAATGACCTAACTTATAATACAAACTTGGAACTACGAATGATTTTATCATTTTTAAGAACTTATCAGCCTGTATTTTCGGTAGTATTATTGTATAACAGAATGAATTATTTTTGGTCCTTTTATGTATTTGTGAATCAATTCCGAATCTCTTTTTCAACCAATTTTTAATAATGATGTGCTCTGAGTAATTAAAAGAATCAGTCCCAAAACCACATCTACCATCCCCATAATGGTAATATCCATCATCCATATACCAAATAGCTAAACCTAATACATTAAATTCATTTAGGAACTTTTTGGTTATGTTTTTCCTTCTATTTTTGTATAAAACTTTGTGGTAATCTGTTAGTATAGGATTTACTTTCGACCAAATCAATATAGAATCATAAGTTTTGCATGTTCTTTTATCATAGGTAGAATATTGATAAAACTTAGTATTAAAAATATTTAGGAATTGGTCTTTCCAAATAAGGTATTCTTTTTGTTTTAACCCATGAAGTTCATAGTAATATGCATTTTTACCACCTTTGCATATTTTTAAACTTCCGTCCCCAAGCAAGCTACCTAAAAGCACTTGCTTTACATCCTCATCTATTTTAAATTCTTCTAATTCCATTTTTTGATTGTTTATATTTGAAATCATTTAAATCACCGAGTTTTATTTGGTTGAAATTACGTAAATGATTTTCAGCTTTAGCGAAAATCACAATTTGGTAGTTGAAACATTATTTGAGGTGATTAAATGATGGAAAATTATCAAAAAATGAGTAGAATTAGTTTATAAATGTGACGTGAGGATGTCCAGTGGTAGTTCTATTCAAAAGGAGTAACTTTTTAAATAAAATCCCCTTTATCTGGCATTCATGAAAAGAAAAGATGTGGAGTTTAATGAGGATTTGATAGATTGTATAAACTTTCTTTTAAGAGAACAAGAGAAATCTTTCTGGTTTTCACAGTATGTTTTCAAAAAGAAGTGGGGAGAAAGTCGAGGCCAAGAACTTCATACTTTTTTGTCATATAATAACGCTCTTTCTAGAGAAGGAACTAAAATAAGAATAATAATTCCAGAAGGAATAAGATTAAGAGAAGAGGCACAATTAAGAATAATTGCTAAAGAACAAAAGGTAATAAGCAAAAAACAAACAGATATTCAGAATAAGCAATATTGGATTAATATAATCTTAATCATAATATTCTCTTTACAATTGATATCCACATCATTTATTGGTTGGCAGACAATTAAACTTCAATATAATTTCCCAGATATAATTTTATTTACAAATCCTGACCATAATTTTATAAATGTGAATAAAAAAATAGATAAGTTTAATCATTATAGAATTTATGTATTCAATCAAGGTAAAGCACCATGTCTGGACCTAAAGATTAACAATATAAAATTTGCAAAAAATATAAACAGGATAATTAGTGCTAAATCAAATAACCCAATTAATGAATTCTTAGGAATTGAACAAGAATATTATACTTTATTGAATAAAAATTGTTTTTTTGACATAAGGAATAATGAGACTTTTTGTAATCCCTATATAGGTCTTATAAAACCTAATGAGGTTATATCACTTGGAGTAGAAGTAGATATAGCACATTACGAAAATACTATCCACAGCATAGATAGAAAAATAAATTTTGATATAGAGGCAAACTGTATAGGCAGCAAGTTTAAACTTCCAGTAACTGTGGTATTAGATACTAGCAAACCATGATATTTTTAATCTTTTCCTTTAATCATATACTTACCAAAACAGCCCCGCCCACGATCATCAAAGTGCCTATTATGATCCTAATCATTTGCGACATGTTTGGAACTTCTTTCAATAAAATTATCCCTAATATCACTGCAATGATGGTGTTGGCATTGTAAATCGGGGCAAGCTGCGCCACATTGCCTTTGTTTGCTATTGCTACTGCGATTGCAAGAAAGCCGATTGCCCAAATCACTCCCGCAATTAAAGCAAGCAAAGTTGACTTCAACTCAAACTGCAAATTCGGCTTTGCAAAATAATAAAACAAAAATACAGTAGAAATTCCGACTCCGAAGATAAGGCTTGCATAAGCCGGATTTAAATTTCCTTTCTGTATGGCAATTTTAAAAATTACGGTGTTTATTCCAAAACAAATCGCCGCAACAATCCCATAAAAAACCCAGCTTTCCATTTTATCTCTTTTTATTCACAAACTTCATAACTTCTTCCGCAATTGACTCTGAATCCATCCCGTACTTCTTATACAATTCATCAGGCTTTCCTGACTCAGCATATGTGTCTTTCAACCCAATCCTTTTCATAATGCACGGATAGTTCTCGCCAAGCACCTCAGCAACTGCACCACCTAATCCTCCAACTATGTTGTGATCCTCTGCCGTAACAACACAACCGGTTTTTTTTGCCAAATCTATGATTAAATCTGCATCAATAGGCTTTATCGTATGCATGTTGACAACATAAACTTTTATGTCTTCACTTTCAAGAATTTCAGCTGCCTTCAAAGATTCATGCGCCATTGTGCCAGTCGCGAAAATAACAGCGTCTTTGCCCTGTTTCATAATCTCGCCTTTGCCAATTTCAAAATTGTAATCATTACTATGAATCACTGGGAGGGGATTGCGATGCATCCTCATGTAGCTTGGCCCTTTGTAGCCAGCCAATGCAAAAACCATCTTTTCAGCTTCAACAAAATCACACGGCTGCAAAACAATCATATTCGGCAAAGCCCTGTAAATTGCAATGTCCTCAATTGCCTGTGCGCTTTTCCCGTCTTCACCGGTTGCAATTCCAGCATGGCTCCCAGCAATCTTAACATTTAACTTGTTCCTTGAAACAACATTTCTCACAAACTCATAAGCCCTTTCGCTGAAAATCGCAAATGTGCTTGCATATGGTATTTTGCCGGAAAAAGCCAATCCAGCAGCTGCGCCAATCAGGTTCTGCTCCGCAATTCCCATCGAAAAAAACCTTTCCGGAAACTGCTTTGCGAAATATTCGCTTCTTGTGCTGTCGCTTAAATCAGCGTCTAGGGCAACAACATTTGGGTTTATTTTGCCCAATTCCAGCAAGGCTTTTCCATAGCCATCTCGAGTTGCTAATTTTTGTTGTTCCATTTTATTTGGCATTATTTAAACTTCTTAACATCAATCTTCTCAATCTCTTCCATTGCTTTTTTATACTCTTCATCATTCGGCGCTTTTCCATGAAATTTGTAATTCAATTCCATGAATGAAACCCCTTTGCCCTTGATAGTGTTGGAAACAATGATGGTCGGCTTTTTATTCTTAGTTTTTGAGGCTTTATCAAGAGCCTTTACAATTTGTGACATATCATGCCCGTTAATGTCAATGACATTCCATCCAAAAGCTTTCCACTTCAATGAAACATTTCCAATGTCCATAATTTCCTTTGTCTTGCCAGTCTGCTGGACTTGGTTTTTGTCAAGCACTGCAATTAAATTGTCCAGCTTATAGAACGCTGCTGCCATAGAGGCTTCCCAGACAGCGCCTTCTTGCGCTTCTCCATCGCCGATCATTGCATAAACATTGCAGTTCCTTTTGTCAAGCCTGCAAGCTAGTGCAATTCCAAGCGCAAAGCAGATTCCTTGGCCAAGAGCGCCGCCAGCAAAATCTACTCCCAGCGTGCTTAGCTCAGGATGCCCTTGCAGCATTCTGCCCATTTTTCTATATCCATTTAATTCAGATTTTTGGAAATATCCCTTGTCAGCCAAAACAGCGTATAGTGCAGGGCTGCAGTGGCCTTTGCTCAGGATAAACCTGTCCCTGTCCTGCCACAGAGGATTTTTTGGATCAATCCTTAATTTGTGGTAATAAAGCCCAACAAGCACGTCTATTGCGCTTAAAGAGCCGCCAGGATGGCCTGACTGGGCATTGTAAATCATAGAAATAATCTCTTTTCTAAGCTCTTTTGCCTTCTGCTTTAAGCCTAAAACCAATTCCCTTTTCGCCATGTTATCTCTGCAATATTCTTGGGTAGTATATCAATCCTGCTTTCCATCCAGAATTTGTTTTATTTTTTATACTTTTGCATTGTCAATAATAAAAATAAGAAACAAAGCAAAAAAAAGAATTATCTCTTTATAACTTCTGTTGCTGGCTTCATATTTTTCCATGCAAGCTCAAACAAATTTTCCAGGGCGCTTGCAAAAAAAGGCGTGTTCACCCATATCCCGACATCATAAGTTGGATGTACTTCGTTGTCATCAAGCACCATGAAGATTATTTCCTTTCCGTCAACAATGCAGAACCTTGCCTTTGTGTCTGTGTTTTTTACTTCTGCAATGCCTTGAAGCTCCTTTAAAGCAGGCAAAGCTTCTTTTGTGATTGGCGCAGCTATCCTTATCTTTACACCTCTTTTCTTTAATCTCTCAAAGGTTGGCTTAAACCCCTCCACCTTTCTTAAAAATCCTTGAGAAGTTGTCATTAAGGTTACGCTTTCCTCTGCGTTTCTTATTGTCAATTCCAAGTGATTATACAAATTATGCCTTCCCCTCAATGAGCCGCTTAAGTCAGCGGGCTCAACAAGCTCAACACCCTGTGTGTGCAAAGTGCTCAATTCATCCACAAGCTCTGTGTTCTTCAGGTCGCTTAGCTTTTTGATTTCCTCTTTTGCGTTTGTTTCAACGTTTTTCTTCACCCTTTCAACAACCTCTTTTGGAGGGACTGCTATGTACTTTATAGGCTTGCCAAGCTTCATTATAACAAAACCTTTCTTTTCAAGCGATTCCAGAACATCATAGCTTCTTGACCTTGGAACGTTTGCTATGTCGCTCAACTCTCCTGCTGTTGAAACTCCCCTGCTGAGAAGAGCAGTCCAGATTTTAACTTCATAACTATTCAACCCAAAGCCCCTAAGCTGCTTTTCTGTTTTCTGGGTGAGCATAATCTTTAGAATGGGTGTGTTGTTTAAAAATGTTTTGTTTTTTATTATTATTAAGTGGTGAAGTGGTATGACTTACCCTGTTGCTTCCTGTGGAGATTCGTGTTTATTGTGTTTGAATTTGTTTGCATATCATTTTTATTTCTATATAGAAAACAAATTAACAAAAAATATAAAAAAACAAACAACAAAACTCCATAGGAAATTGGGGGGTAGCACTAATAAAGAAAATATTTAAATACCTACATTTCGTATGGAAAAATATGGCTGAAAGGGGGTTGGATGTGTTTTTTGAAGCGTTTTTGAGAAAAGAAAGCGTCTTTTTTGACAAAAGGACACTACAATCCACTTATATCCCAGAAACAATACCCCACAGGGAAGAACAAACCAAACAGCTTGCTAATATAATTGCCCCTGCCTTAAAAGGAGATAAACCCTCTAATATATTTATTTACGGTAAAACAGGCACAGGAAAAACACTAACAACCAAATACACAACGAAAAAACTGATAGAGGCAGCAGAGAGAGAAAAAACACCGCTCAATGTAATATACATCAACTGCAAGCTAAAAAGAAGCGCAGACACGGAGTACAGGCTAATCGCGCAACTGGCAACAGAACTTGGAAAAAGCATACCACCAACCGGTTTGCCAACAGAAGAGGTTTACAAAGCATTTCTAAGGGCATTAAACAAGCAGGACAAAACACACATACTAATTTTAGATGAGATAGACCAGCTCGTAAGCAAAACAGGAGACAATGTTCTTTACAACCTTACAAGAATAAACGAAGAGCACACAAAATCACAAATCTCCATAGTGGGAATATCAAACGACATCATGTTTGTGGATAACCTTGACCCAAGGGTTAAATCCTCACTTTCTGAAGAAGAGATTGTTTTCCCGCCTTACAACGCACTGCAGATACAATCAATATTAAAACAGAGGGCAGAGCTGGCATTCAATAAAGATGTCCTGCAGCAAGGCGTCATAGAAAAATGTGCTGCGTACGCCGCCCGCGACCACGGGGATGCAAGAAGGGCACTTGAGCTTTTAAGGGTTGCTGGCGAAGTAGCTGACAGAAAAAATGACAAGAAAATCACAACAACCCACATAGACGAGGCAGAAGAAAAAATTGATAGGGACAGGATAATTGATATAGTTGTCACGCAGCCAAAGCAGTACCAGCTGGTGCTTTATTCTATTCTTTCGCTTCAGCCGCGTAGAAACAAGAGCATATTCACCGGCGAGGTTTATGAGATATATAAATCATTATGCAGCAGAACCAACACAAGCATCCTGACCCAAAGGAGGGTTTCTGACATCATATCGGAATTCGACATGCTCGGGATGGTGAATGCCAAGGTCATATCGAAAGGGAGGTACGGAAGAACAAGAGACATTTCGATTGAAATACCAGAAACAACACTGCCAAGAATAAGAAGAATATTAGAGGAAAACATAAGAGTCTAACATGGAACAGGAGCTTGTTAAAAAAAAACGAGAAATTATTGATTTTTTTCTGAAGAACGGGGTTTTAATAAGCACAAACCTATTAAATGAAATCAACAATTATGGGAACATCTCCAAAGTATTTGAACTATTGAAATCAAAAACAATTGATGACCCGCTTGTCATGGATTTGGATTTAAACAAGCTAATAAACGAGGCAAATAGGCAAAACACAGAAACAACAAAAGAAGTTCAACACAGAAACCAAGTCAAAGTGACATTTTCTTATAAAGAGGAGCCAAAAAAAAGAGACCCTAGAGACTTTGTTGATTATTTCACCAACAGGTACAAGGCACTGGAAAAAATCCTGAAGCAGCATCAGGAGCTTAAAGACACGATCTCAATAAATAAGCTGACAAGCAAAAAAGATAAAGAAAGCACATCAATAATCGGCATAGTCAGCAGCAAGCAGACAACTAAGAACGGAAATTTGCTTCTTGTGATTGAGGACCCAACAGGGCAAAGGAGAGTCATCATAAACAAAAACAAATTATCATTATTCAACGAAGCCAAGGACATCGTTTTGGACGAGATTATCGGCGTCACTGGAGTTAATGTGGACACAATCACATTCGCTAACAACATAATCTGGCCGGACACGCCTACAAACAGGGAATTAAAGAAGGCTGAAAATGAATCATACGCTTTGTTCTTGTCAGACCTTCATGTTGGATCATCAAAATTCCTCCCAGATGATTTTGAAAAGTTTCTTAGATGGGTAAATGGAGAGATGGGAAATGAGCAGCAAAGGCATATAGCCAACAATATTGAATATATTTTTATCGCGGGGGACTTGGTGGATGGATGCGGCATATACCCTGAGCAGGACAAAGAGCTTGCAACAAAAGACATATACGAGCAATACAGGGAATGCGCTGAATTGTTAAAACAGATACCGCAGCACATACCATTAATCATTTGCCCAGGCAACCATGACGCCTTGAGGATTTCAGAGCCGCAGCCGCCATTGTCGAAAAATTTTGCCAGCGCCATGTATGAATTGAACAATGCAATAATGGTTTCAAACCCGTCTTTGATCAACATAAACTCATCAGACAACTTCCCGGGATTTGATGTGCTGATGTATCATGGATATTCCTTTGACTATTTTGTTGCAGAAGTAGATTCGCTGAGAAACCAGGGAGGGTATGACAGGGCAGACCTTATCATGAAATTCTTATTGAAGAGAAGGCATCTTGCGCCAACCCATTTGTCAACGCTATACCTTCCAGACACAAAAAAAGACCCGTTGGTTATTGAAAAAGTTCCTGACTTCTTTTTGAGCGGGCACATACACAAAACAGCGACAACTAACTACAGGAATACAACTTTAATATGCGGAAGCTGCTGGCAAAGCAAAACCATGTTCCAGGAGAAAGTTGGCCACAATCCCGAGCCAAGCAGGGTCCCAATCGTAAATCTGCAGACAAGAGATATTAAAATACTGAAGTTTGGGCACTAAAATGCTAACGGAAAAATACACAAGAGAGATAATTGAAAAGGTGGAGAATTCTTACGAGATTGCAAACAAGGCAAGGTCAAAGGGATACGACCCTGAAGAAACAGTCAATATCCCGCTTGCTAAAAACATGGCAGAGCGCGTCGAAGGATTAGTGAGCGTGGCAGCACCGCAAATCATAAACAAAGGCATACCTAACAGGATCAAAGAGCTCGAAAATGCCTATGGCAAGTTAGACTGGAGGGTCGCGCTTACAATTTCACTGGAAACCACACAGCAGAAATTCTGCACTTTTGAAACGCAAAAAGAAGCCATAGAAACGGGCATAAGGGTAGGATTGGCTTACCTGACGCTCGGCATTGTGGCGTCTCCATTAGAGGGTTTTGTCGGACTGAAGCTTAAAAAAAGAAATGATGGGAAAGAGTACTTCTCTCTCATGTATTCCGGGCCCATAAGGAGCGCTGGCGGAACTGCCGGGGCTGTAAGTGTCATCATAGCCGATTACATAAGGAAGAGCACAGGCTATTATACATACGATCCGTCTGAAAAAGAGATAAGAAGAATGGTTACTGAGCTTTATGATTACCACGAACGGATAACTAACTTGCAGTATCTTCCAAATGAAAAAGAAATAAGGTTTCTTGTGGCCAATTTGCCGGTCCAGATTGATGGAGACGCATCAGAGGAAATAGAAGTGTCTAACTACAAGGACATTGAAAGGATAGAAACAAATAAGATAAGGAGCGGGCCATGCCTTGTTATAGGTGAATGCATTGCGCAGAAATCAGCAAAAATATGGCCTCAGATTAAAAAGTGGGGAAATGATTTTGGGCTTGGGCACTGGAACTTTTTGCAGGAATTTGTGCAATTGCAAAAAGAAACAAAAGCAAAAGACAAATTCAAAATAGTAGGTCCGAGAAAAGCAGGATATCTAGGATCTTTAGAAAGAGGAGCTTATAATCGAACAACATCAGAGAGCACAAGTGCAATGAACTGTTTTGACACACCCACTAGCTGTTGGAGGATTCAGGCTAAGGTATGGGAGATGCAGGACATCTGGTTATTCAGCATCTGCAATACACCCTGCAACAATGATAATCTTAAACAAATACATCGCTATAGGCACTCAGTTAAAAGTCGAAAGGCCAGGCAAAGCAACAGCAATCACAATTTGCGATTCTATAGAAGGTCCAATAGTAAAACTAAATGACAGCAGTGTACTAAAGGTTGACAGCGAGCAAAAAGCAAAAGAAGTCTCAAGCTCCATCAAAGAAATCTTATTTTTAGGAGATATACTGATAAGCTATGGGGATTTTTTCAACAGAGCGCACACACTTGCTCCAGCCGGATATTGCGAGGAGTGGTGGCTGCTTGAGATCGAAAAAGCTGCGATAAAGTTATTTGGATCGCTTGATTACCTCAAGCTTTCAGAGCTGACAGGCACAGAGCAAAAACTACTGGAAAACATCTTTAAAGACGGCTTTTTTGAGAAGCCAGATGCAAGAACAGCCATAGCATTGAGCAAATGCCTTGGAGTTCCACTGCATCCTTACTACACTTATCACTGGAAAACAATATCAAAAGATGAATTTTTTGAACTGCTTAAGTGGCTAAGAGATGCCGGCATAGAGTCAGATGGCGCAAGCATTAGCAAGATCATACTCCAAAAGAATGAAGCTGCAAAAAGAGCGCTTGAGCTGATTGGAGCTCCTCACCTTTTTGTCAATAATGAGTTCACAATAATAGAAAAGCAGGATGCAGAGATAATATGCTCATTATTCAAGCCCGATACAGACTTCTATGAGCAATGCAAAAATTCTGAAATCGAGGATGTGTTGGAGCTGATAAACTCAATTTCCGGAATAAATCTCAGAGACAAATCAGGGATATTCATCGGTGCGAGGATGGGCAGGCCTGAAAAGGCGAAGATAAGAAAGCTGGAAGGAGACCCTCATACAATATTTCCTGTTGGAAAGGAAGGGGGCAAGCTCAGGTCGTTCCAAAGCGCCTTTGAAACAGGAAGCATAGAAGCAGAGTTTCCAACATTTTTCTGCGGCAAGTGCAAAAAAGAGACAATTTTAAGCGTCTGCGAGCAATGTAGCACAAAAACAACAAGAACAGGAAACTGCAGCGTATGCGGAATTGTTGAAGATGGGAAATGCAGGCACGGCGCATTTTCCACCTATAAGAATCAGCGCATAGACATTAATTACTATTTCAGGAGCATACTCCACAAGCTTGATATGCATCAATACCCTGATTTAATCAAGGGAGTAAGGGGAACATCAAATAAAAGCCATATTGTCGAGCATTTTGCAAAAGGAATCCTGAGGGCCAAGCACGACATATCCGTTAACAGGGACGGCACAACAAGGTATGATATGACACAGCTTCCTATAACCCATTTCAAGCCAAAAGAAATAGGCACATCAGTGGAAGAGTTAAGAAAACTCGGCTACGACAGCGACATTCATGGCAAAGAATTGACAGACCCGGAGCAAGTCTTGGAATTAAAATCACAAGACATCATACTCCCAAAATGTGAAGATGCGCCTGAAGAAGGGGCAGATAAGATACTCTATAATGTAAGCTTGTTTGTTGACGAGCTTCTTGTTTCATTATACAGCCTAAAGAAATTTTATAACCTGAAATCCGGAAGAGAGCTGGTCGGGCATTTGGTGGTGGCTTTGGCGCCGCACACGTCAGCAGGCATTGTCGGCAGGATAATAGGATTTTCCAAAACCCAGGCATTTTATGCCCATCCATTGTTTCACGCAGCTACAAGGCGGGATTGTGACGGCGATGAGGCTTCAGTCACACTGCTAATGGACGTGTTGCTGAACTTTTCCAGGCAATTTCTTCCTAATTCAAGGGGAGCAACCCAGGATGCTCCTTTGGTGTTGACATCCAAACTTGTCCCTACGGAAGTTGATGACATGGTTTTTGATTTGGACGTTGCAAGTAATTACCCGATTGAGTTTTATGAGGCAACGCAGGAATTTGAGCTGCCTTGGAATGTCAAAATCACAAGGTTTGCAAATATATTAACCTCTGGAGGTGAGTATTCGCCAATCAATTACACTCATCCGGTCAGCAACATAAACTCAGGAGTCAAATGCTCCTCCTACAAGACAATACCCTCCATGGAGGACAAATTAAAGGGGCAGATGGAGCTTGCCGACAAGATAAGGGCAGTTGATGCAGCAGATGTCGCAAGGCTTGTCATAGAAAAGCACCTTTTAAGGGACATAAAAGGCAACTTAAGAAGATTTTCAACCCAGGAATTCAGGTGCAGCAGATGCACTGAAAAGTACAGAAGGCCGCCTTTGGCAGGCAAGTGCCTCGCTTGCGGCAGCAGGCTTATTTTCACGGTCACAGAAGGCTCGATAATAAAGTATCTAGAGCCGGCAATATCGCTTTCAGAAAAATACAACCTTCCGCCTTATCTCAGGCAGGTATTGGCACTGACAAAAGACAGGGTTGAAGGAGTCTTTGGAAAAGATAAGGATAAGCAGGAAGGGTTAGGTAGGTGGTTTGGGTAATTTTTTGTAATTAACCTATACGACATCTTTAGTTTTTCTGTCAGTTACGAAGTTCTGGAAAATTTTGTTCCGAAAAGTAAAAAATCGGCGTATAAATGACGGAGTCCCATATCAGTAACAAATTTAAGGGGTTTCGGGCGATATATTTTTAAAGTTTGATGTAGTTCCATTAATTGAAGATGCAACTGCAAGAAACAATTCAAATTCCAGAAAGAGTGGAACAGGCAATTGGATACGAAGCTTGGACAGCTTTAAGTTGGGCATTACACAATCAATGGGTTCAGGATTATAAGTGGTTATTTTCTGAAATGACTAAAAGTGATGTCGGTACACCTCGTACTGTTCAAACTATGCTTCATCTTAGTGATTTAATGAGAGCAACAGGCCAATTTTATACTTTTAGTGAGGAAGCAGATAGACCTAAAAATCAAAAAATAGGAACCCGTGGTTTACTAATGTTCACTCACAGAGTCAAACCACATCAAGCTCAGGAATTCTACAAACTTATGGTTGAAGGATACTTATTAGGAACAGATTTTGTAAGTCCTTTATGGGTTATGAAACCAAATGGAAGAGGGAAATTACAGGATTTAGAACAGACGGGACTTGTTCAAGATGCTCATGGTTTGAATCAATTGGAAGGAGAATTAAGACGATATTGGGCAAGAAAGAACGGAATAATTCAACCGCAAGACGCTGTTTTGACTAGAAGAGTAATTGATGATTTTGTGCAAACTTATAAGTTAAATGGACTTTCTGATAGATTGGCAGAGAAATTAAACTTGTGATTAGCCCGAAACCCCTTAAATTTGTTACTGATATGGGACTCCGTCATTTATACGCCGATTTTTTATTGAATATAATCATTGTCAAACAGGTTAAACGGAAACCCAAGAAAAGAATCAAATCTTTATATCTTCGCCTTGACTATGTTCTTTGCGCCGCAGGCTGTGCACTTCATGTAGCTTAAGTCATCATCTTTCTCTATCTTTGTGTCTGGCTTGCCGCATTCAAAGCAGAGCACAAACTCGTTTGCGTACTGCCTTACTTTCTCATTTATCCTGGAAGCGGGGACTTTTGTGCCGAGTATCAAGGCGCCGCTTTTCTTTATCTCGCCTGGAGTGGCAAGCTCCTTCAAGACATATTTGAGCAAATGATCAGAATCCCTTCTTAACATTGAGGCTATCTGGAGAAAGTTTGTTATTATCGTCCTGTTGCCCTGTATATGGCCCAGAACTTTAGGTATCTCAAACCTTTCCTTGAGGAAAACAGCCTCTGGAAGGCTCTTCCTGACATCTTCAAGCATTTTCTTGTATTCCACTCAGATAAAGAACCACGCTTAATTTATAAATTTAATCATGGCATTTGATTCAAAAAATATATAAATAAAACACATAAGTAAAAAGGGATGGTAGTTGAGTCATTGCTAAACCCGTTCAAAGCCGAAAAAAACCCATGGGAAATGTTCTTTCTTGGTTTTTTGTACACGCTAATCGGGATATCATTGTCGCTCTGGATATTCAGGAGCGAGGCGAGTCTGGTGATGGTGTTCATGATAACAATAGCAGCCCTGCCTTTATTCTACAACACAACAAAGCTTGAGGAAAGCAAGGATATGATAATGGACAAAGAAACAGCCATTTTAAGGGAGCACAACAAGGCAATATCCTTTTTAATGTACATGTTCATAGGAATCACTGTTGCGTGCGCCTTAAGCTACGCCTTGCTCCCAACACCTATAATAAACAGCCTTTTTGACAAGCAGACAAGCACCATACAGACAATCAACAACCAGGTTTCAGGCAATGTAGTCCATAATTTAAGCATATTCGGAAAAATATTCTTCAATACATTTTCAATACTTTTTTCCTTTATTTACGGAGCTGGCGCAATCTTTATTTTGGCGTGGAACGCCACAGTCATAGGGGCAGCAATCGGGAATTTTATAAGATCAAACATAAGCAGCTACACAAGCTCTCTTGGCATGCTCGGGGCAGGGAACTATTTTCATGTGTTTTCCATCGGGCTTTTAAAATACTCTGTTCACGGAATACCTGAAATAGCGGCTTATTTCTACGGCGGACTGGCAGGAGGCATACTGTCAGTGGCACTGATAAGAAAGCACTTCAAGTCTGATAAATTCTCGAGGGTGATGGTTGACTTTTCAGAAATGGTTTTGATAGCAGCAGGATTCCTCATTGCAGCGGCTTTCCTAGAGGTTTATGTCACTCCTATTTTATTCTAAAACCTTCAGCTTGCCGGGCATTACCTCAAATATATCGCCGTTTTCCAGAAGCCTGTTGATTACAGCCTCAGCTTTGCTGTTATCTGCTTTTTTTATCAGATCCTCAACAGAGACCCCTTCGCCAGCATCGAGTTTTTTGATCAATGAATAGATTTCATCGGCAGTTCCAGTGCTGGTATCCTCAACAATTTTATCGGAATTTTTCACCTCAATTCCAATTCCCCTACTTCCAAGCTCCAGTTTCCTCACATTCATCCATTCAAAATTGTTTATTTTTTTTAGAATCTCTGGAATCAGATATTTCTCATCATTAAAGTCCCTGATTTTGCCAACAACCAGAACAGCGTCACCAACTTCTATACTTGAAAAGATATTGATGTTTTCGAAACTCCTCAATTGCATCCTTCCAGTCCCGTCATCTATGACAGCGCTGCTAAAGCCAGAGCTTTCAGGCTTATACACGACTGTCGCAATAATGTTGACTCTGGAGACGTTTATACCATTCAATTTAATGTAACCTGCTAAAATATCATCCCTCACAAAGCTTCCGCTTAATATGTCAGAAATCCTGACTTTATACGCTGTCAGCCTCTGGAATTTTTTCTGTTCTAGCTCTGGCATTTTACGCTAATAAAATTTAATCTTTTTAACTCAAATTCCTCTATCACAAATGAGGTAGATATTACCAACTTTATGTCCAAGTCCTACAAATTCATTAAATATTTCTTCTTCCATTGCATTATTATCTCTAATTTTTAGAGAGTTTATTATTATAGCCCTTATGGGATATTCATTATTTTTGTGATTTTCTCTACATCAATCTCTTTTTTTGGGAGATTTTTATAATCTTTACTTTCTTTAATTTCATCAAAGATTACTTCTTCCCTTATTTTTTGAGCTTCTCTAGACTCTTTTGCTGATACGGTTCTTAATTTAATCGGATTAACTATCTCAAAATCGTCTACAATGACTACTTGATATTCTGCTACATAATTTTCAATCCCCTTGCGGACTACAAGAATTTTCTTGAATTTTTTAAATTGGATACAGGTATTATGGGTGTTGTGGATATTATATTTTGTTGCTAAATTAGTTGGTATTAAACAATTAATCACTAAATTTGTTTTTCTTAATGGAAGATCAAAGAGTAAAAATAGAGAGTACCCTGAATTAATAGATTCTATAATCTCTTTTGTATGTGCTCGAGTATGTGGATTTAAGAAACCAACCACCTCCAACTCGTATAAACTACCATATAAATCCTTTTTAGACTCTGCTATATCAACAAGTCTTTTAAAATTATTTTTTTGAACACTTTCGAAACTAGCCAAAGGTCTTTTTAAATACTCAGAAAATTCTTTTAATTCCATGATCTTAAAATACTAACTTATATCCTTGACACAAATCCGCGTCTTGGTTCAAATATATCACCTGAGCGCTTCAATCTTTCCAAGGCCTCTTCAACATTGTCCTCGTCCAGTCCGCGGTTTTTCGCTTCTGCAACAACATCCTCTATCGGAATTGTCTTGCCAAGCTTTGATTCAAGCTCTGTTATTATGTCTTTCAAAACCAATATGTGGCTTCTTTGAGAAGCGCCAACACCAGTCGCTATCCTGTCTATGTCTATCTTACCTGTTTCTTTGTCAAACCCGACCTGCATTAAGCAGTAATCAAGCAATTCTATGGCCTTTTTTGCATCCTTTCTTGTGACTCTGTCGTCAAGCCTGGCCCTTGCCGATGCCTCGCTTAGCCTTACCAGAGCTTCCAGCTGCCTTGCGGATATTGGTATTGTCCTTATACTTCCTTCGCCGCCTCCGCTTTTCCTCATTCTTAAATAAAATTCCTTGATTTCTTCCAAAGCGCCGTCAGTCAGCTTTGGGCTTACTTTCTGCCTTGCATAGGCAATATACTTTCTCAAAATATCTGTTGATATTTCGGGTTCTTGGACATCCGGGCTTTGGTGAAGCGTCAGGATGTGCTTTGCCATTTTCTCATCTCTCGCCTCTTCCGGCAGGTCCTTGATTGGGAATATAAGATCAAACCTATTGATTAAAGTTGGAGGCAAGTCAATCTGGTCTGCAATTATTCCATACGGATCAAACCTTCCAAATTTCGGGTTGGCCGCCGCCAATACTGTTGTTCTTGCTATCAAAGTTGCCTGGATGTTTGCCTTGCTTATGCTTACTGTGTTATGCAAAACCAAACCCTCGCTAATAAAAGTTCTTGTTGGTTCAACAGTCACATCATAAACCCATTTTACATTATCATTATTTATTTTCTCAACTTTTTTGACATAAACAAACCTTATATCAGAATAAATCAATTTTAAAATACCACTCATTTTAGCGCGAGCGTTGCTTATTTTTTCTTTCCCGACTTTTTTAACAAGACCCAACAAATGTAAATACCTTTCAGATGATGCTCTCTTTTCAATGTTATATACAGTGCCAGCAGCCACGCCTAAACTTTTAGCAAGAATGCTTACTTCAATATTCAGCATTCTCCTAATCTTTCTTGAATCGCCAGAGTTGATTAGCCCAAGGCACCTATCTATCTTCTCTTCAATATTTCTTAAATAGTTAATAACAATTTGTTTATGGGCATTGAAGCCTCTTTTTATATTGCTGTAGAAATAACCATCGCTTAATCTAAAACTTTTGAGCAGAGAATTTACATCCATTAAAACCCCTCTTGGCAGGACATCCCTTTCATTTTTCCTGCCCTTGCTCAACTCGTAGAACTTAGCCAATTTAGGCAACCTTTTATCGTCACTTTCAACAACCCATTCAATGAAAAATTTGAAACTTTCAGTGCCAGTGACGGTAACTTTATAATAAGCTTTATCATTTCTCCTTTCCATGTCTATTTTGCTGAGAGTGTCATTCTGAAGCAATAAATCTTGGAAACCTTTCGCTAATTCAAAAGAAGAAGTTGAATAACCAAACCTTGTGCTATCAACAAAACCATCACCCTTGAAGGCCGCTTTTAAAAATTCCAATTGCAACTCTTTGTCAGCGCACCTTAAAACATTGTCAACATACTTATTTCTGGCGCCATTAACACTTCCATTGAAATTGGAAAGCATATAGTTGTAAAACGGGACAGAGCAAAGCCTTACAGTTGTTAGGTCTTTTTTTGCCCTTAATCTTCTATGCGCAAGCTGGACATTTGTATTAATCGTGGAATTGAAAGTCCTTCTAAATAAGGAGGATACATCATCTAATATCAAATGATCTGTATTTGACACCCCGACTTCAGCGTATCTGTTTTTTTGGCTATGATAAGCATGACCTTCTGTCGTTATATAGCCAAGAAGCCTTGCAAAGTCGTTATTTAGGTGACGCGGGAAGTTAATATTTTTATTGTTGAAATGAGTAAGTTCTGCGTCACTAAGCGTTATCTGCTCATTTTTAGTAGGCAGTTTTCTTGGGGCAGGCGCCAATAAACCAGTTTTTACACTCTCTGCAGGCATTTCTTGAATTCTTCCATCATAAAAAACAAATACTGGGTGCTCCGGAGTTACTGTTATTGATCTTCCATTCGAATAGGTAATTTTAATAAAATTTTCTGGAGCTTTATGCCTGCTTACCATTGCTGCCTTTATCGGGAAAATTTTTTCGAAGTCGGTCGTTAAGAGCTCAACACCATCTACCTTTAATATCTCGCAGTCTTTTCCTAAGATAAGAGTATCTCTATTGCTCTCTATTAACTCATCCACAAAGTCTCCAATTTTGAAAACACTTCCATCTGCAAGCATTATATCTGTACTAGGGTGATAACTTTGATTTTCCAGTGCCTCATGCATTGCAGCCCTGTCCTCAGAGCTCATCTTGTCAAGCTCGTCAACGCAAACAAGGCCGTCGCTGCTTAAAACCATGGCGCCTGCCTCCAAAGCCCATCCCCTCAAGAATTCGTCCCTTACGACAGCAGCTGTGATGCCTGCAGCACTCACACCCTTTCCGCTCACATACCTTCCCTTAGGGGCGATCTGGGTGATTCTCTTAAGCAAAGCAGATTTTCCTGATCCAGGATCTCCACAAAGCAAAATATGCATATCTCCCCTGCTTACTATCTTGTCCATTCTTACCTTTCTTACACCACCCATTAACTGAAGCAGCAGCGCTTCCTTTATCTTTTCATAGCCATAGATTGAAGGCGCCATGGAATTCACAAGCTTTTCATATCCCTTTGGGTCGTTGGCTATCTCCAAAATTTCCTTTTCTTCCTCTTCTGTTATGCTCACCTCATAAAAAGTGTCTTCAGTCGGCTTGATGTAATTAGCTTCAATCATCAAATCAAACCTTGTGGATTTTGCGCCGCTTCTGGAGATTACTGGGACTTCTTTCACAATACCGACAACTTCAACTTTGCTTCCAGGAGATGTTCTTTTCTCACTTAGCGGGCTTACCAAATCATCAGTCAACAAAACATTAATGCGCTTTGGCTGCTCACCCCCCTCTAGATTTTCAGATGCCTCTTCAAGCACAATTCCCTGGGCATCAACCAAATCCTTGTCAAGCATCACAAATTTTCCCTTTCTGCCGCAGCCGCATCTTGTCGGCTCTTTGAAAGTGCCTTCCAATTGCAGGACATTCATTATGTTGCCGCACATCGGGCACTCAAATCGCGCAGAGGTGACCTGAGGCCTGACATCGGATTTCTGCCTTATCAGCCCTTCAACAAAAAGAAGCCTGTTTATGTGCTTGCTTCTTATATCCCTTATCACAATATGCTGTGTCTGCGGGAGATTGCAAAACCTAATCCTGAAATTTGCCAAGCCATCAACATCAAACTGCTCAATGGCTTTCTCAATAGCCTTTATGGTTTCCTCAGGCGAATCCAGAAGCTCTGTGGCCAAATCAGGATCGTACTTTGAAAGCTCTGAGAAGTCTATAAGCAGAAATTTACTGCCTTTCCTTGCGTTTTCCAGCAAAGAATTATAGTAATTGCTGTCTATGAAATCCTGAAACCTCTTTATCTGCTCTATTACGCTAGTTTCCATAATACCCTCTTGTTTTCTATGCTTAAATAGTTTGCCCAAAGATGTCCAGTGGCAAATACCAAAAATTATAGAGAATTTTGAGCATATATAAAATTGTCAAAGTCCTCTACAGCGAACAAAATAAAAATCAAGCCTTGACCTTTTTTAAATTCTCAATCAGCTTGTCAAGCGCTGCATGAACCTCTTTCTCGCTTTTTGTTCCTGTGCAGACAACCTTGCCGTTGCTGAACAGCAAAAAGGTCGCTTTTGCAGCAGCAAGCTTATAAACCAAGCCTGGAAACTGCTCTGGCTCGTATTCTGTGTTTTCAAGCTTCATAGCCAAAGTATTAAGATTCAAGTCCATGCCAACACTTCCAGAAGCCACTATATTCTGGATTTTAATCTCCGGCTTTATTGTTATCTTTACATTAATCTTCTCCAAGCTCTTGATTATCTTCTTTATGCTCTCTTCAACCTTATCCATAGACCTGGCTCCTGTGCAGACAACCTTGCCGGAGCTGAATATCAAAGCAGATGTCTTAGGCTCTTTAATCCTTATCACAAGCCCTGGAAACTGCTCAGGATTGTATTCCGTATTGCTTAAAGTTGCTGCCATCTTTTCAAGAGGTATATCATGCTTTAATGATGTGCTAACAACAATATTGACCACTTTTATGTCTCTCTTGGTTTCTTTTTTGACCATATCAGATTACACCCCCAAAAAACATTTATTTTGATTGACTAAGCCCTAAAACACCCCCAAACAGCTATTTAGGCTAAAATCAACCTTATTTTGCTATTTTATTTATAAATGCATATAAACCCATTTTATTTATAAATACTTTTGTTTTTAAATAGGATTATCTGAACCTAAATCTTGGAGAAAATATACCTCCTTTGTTTCGTGTGGAAATCCAGTTTTGCTGATTGTTTATTTTAACCCTGCTAAAAATACAAATATTTAAATATTAGCAGGGTTATTATTATGCTATGCTATACATTAAAAGAGACATTGAAGATGAGATTAACAAATATCTTAATGCAAGGGAGATATTAGCGGTAGTAGGTTCTAGGCAATGCGGCAAAACAACCCTTGTAGAGAATATTTTTGAAAGTCTTAAAAGAAAAGGCAAGAATATAAGCAAAGTAAGCTTTGACAGCGTGAAAGAGCTCAATCTTTTTGAAAATGACATTGATTCTTTTATTGAGATTTATGTCAAGGGATGTGATTTCTTATTTATTGATGAAATCCAATACTCGAAAGACAGCGGCAAAAAACTAAAGTATATATATGATAATTTCAACATAAAAATATTTATTTCTGGATCTTCAGCAGCAGAGCTTGCAATACAAAGCTTGAAGCATTTAGTTGGAAGAATTTTTGTTTTTACTCTTTACCCTTTCTCTTTTAAAGAGTTTCTGAGAGTGAGAAATCAAAAGCTATTGCCCCTTTACATTTCAGGAAAGTATAAGAAAGAGGTAGCATCAGAATTAAATAAATACCTCAAAGAATTTATGCTCTACGGCGGATATCCAAGAGTAGCGCTTGCAAAGAATGAAGAAGAAAAACAGACAATACTAAAAAACATCTATAACACTTATTTACTGAAAGAAATCAGGGAGATACTGGCTTTAAGTGGCGATTATAAGCTTATTAACCTAATCAAATCGCTTTCACTGCAGATAGGAGGTATTATTAACTATAATGAACTTTCAACAATCACCGGATACCCTTATAAAGAGTTAAAAAATTCCCTTAATATTCTTGAGAAGACATTTATATGCAGTCAGATAAAGACCTTCCATACTAATAAAAGGACAGAACTTGTGAAGAGCCCCAAGATATATTTTTATGACTTAGGCTTTAGAAACATAAGTTTTGATAACTTCAGCAGTGAAAGGGCGGACATGGGCAGAATGTACGAGAACTTTATTTTTTCAGAATTTGTTAAAAACGATTTTTTGCCAAAATATTGGCATACTAAATCAGGAGCGGAAATTGACTTTATTCTAGAAAAATCAAATAAGATTATCCCTATTGAAGTGAAATCAACCCTGTCAAAAGAAACATTAACTAAATCATTCTACGCCTTTGTAGAGAAATACAAACCTAAAGGAGGTTATATAGCTTCATTAGACTTTGAGGGTAAAAAGAGAATTAATGGGTGCGATATTATATTTACCCCCTTACTGAAACTTATTAATCATTTAAAATCAGAGGCTTAGAAAGAGCATGATCAGCGATATTGTAATCCCAAAAAACAACGAAGCTGAATTCATCGAGATAGCAGCAAAACTCGGCATAAAAAAGCTTTATTTTCTTTACGAGTTTGACGAATATAACAAGGAAAAAACTGAAAAAAAGCTCTCAAAGAGAATCCGGATTAAACCATATCATATGCGGAATAGCAAGCAAGAATGATGTTGCTGTCGGATTTTCTTATAGCTCGCTGTTAAATAAAAATCCCGTAGATTCCTCGCAATTGATTGGAAGAATGATTCAAAATATAAGATTGTGCCAAAAATATAAAGTTAAAACAGTAATCGGCTCTTTTTCGGAAAGGCCTTTTGAAATGAGGGCAAGGCACGATATAACAAGCTTGTTCACAATGCTCGGGGCAGGCACAAGCATAGAAAAGAATCTCTGACATTTAATGCTCTTAAAAATTAACCTTAACTCCATTTTCTTTTAACCAAACGCATACAATCCCGATTAAATAACAAAAAATCAGCATAAAAACTATCACAAAAAAGAGAGCATATAGGCTGTACAAAACTGAATTTTTCAATAACAGCAGCAAATTGTAGCCAACAATCGTATGAAAAATAAAAATCCAAAGCACCCCCTTGCTAAAAGAACTGATTATTCCATATTTTCTGAATTTTTTTATACCTGAAAAACCAGCGTTAACCAGCGTTATAACAAGCAATGCGAGGCCAAAGCCGCCGATTATAGTGAGAGTTGAAGGCTGGAAAATATTTGGACCCCAGAAATTTGTTTGGTCAATATCAACAAAAACTTTATTGTTTAAAACTGCCAAGCCCAAAAAAAACATTCCAACCAAAAAGAACAGCGCATGCATATGCAGCAGCTTATTTTTGGATCTAAAATACAGGTAATAATTCCCAATCAAGAACCCAAACACGAATATGGAGAACCATGGAAAGAATGGCCAGAAATGATCGCCGCTTTGGTTTCCAAAAAGCATTATCATCCAGTATCTGCTTTGATAGTTGCCTAAAATTTCGCGCAAATATGGAGCCAAAATAAGATTCAGGGCACCAATAACAGCTAACATCAATATTGAGCCCCACCTAATTATTACCACTGCCACGACAAAGCACAACGCTAAAAACTGCAAAACATCCCAAGCAAACACATCCTCGACGCCAAAAGCCAGATAATTCAGTAAATAACCCAATGATGCTAATATGAAAGCTCTGACAATAATGCGCTTATGATATATAGATTTAACTGCTGTTCTCTTATTATCGTCTAAAACCGGCATTAGGTAAAACCTGAGCGAAGCCCCTGCAGCAGCCGGCACTAAAGCGGTAAAGACTATGATAGAATTCAAAAAAACAAAAAAAAAGTTTTTATTGAAAAACGGATTATCGGTTCCATAGTCTAAATCTATGAACCACCATACAACAATATGCTCTATAACTATCAATATAATCCCAACTGCTTTGATGATGTCAAGAGTCAGCCATCTGCCATCAAACTTTTTCATAGTTTCTAATGCCACACCCAATAATTACCCCAATCTACGATGTTACCTGTCAGCAACGCCCTTGAAATAATAATTG
The DNA here is from genome assembly GCA_016192955.1 of Candidatus Woesearchaeota archaeon. Lineage (GTDB taxonomy): Archaea > Nanobdellota > Nanobdellia > Woesearchaeales > GW2011-AR4. The sequence goes on from JACPTD010000037.1 coordinate 23,560, forward strand.
TTCTGCATATACACATGCACTATCGGATTTTCATCAGTTGAAATCTGTATAGTATTGTTATTAAAGTAATTTTGCAGAAACTTTGGAAATCTGAACAAAAATTCATTGTCTGATGCGGAATACCAAACACCTTCAATATGCTTATTCCTTGCTATTCTGGGATCAAGGCTTTTGCCTGAGATGATATAGCCGATTGAGCCGCTTGCAGAGCCAGGGAACAAATAAGGAAATGTCTGCGGCATTGATGATTTCATGGTCTTGTAAATCGAGGTGAAGCCCTCAAGAAAATAATACGGCGAGTCAGCCTGAGTGACAACTAAGCCGTTTTTTCTCAGAACTCTTCTGATTTCATCATAAAACTCTTTTGTGTAAAGCGGCGCAACTTCCAGTTTTTTAGGGTCGGGAAGGTCAAGCACAATTATATCGTAAGACTCGTCTGGAGCCTGTTTAATGAATATTCTTCCGTCCATAATTGCTTTATTAACCCTTTTGTCATCCAATGAGCCCCTATGGACATTCTTTAAGTATTTCTTAGATATCTCTATAACTTGTTTATCCAGCTCAACATGATCAATTCTTGTAAAATTGAACTTTAGCAACTGGTATAATGCGCCGCCATCTCCGCCACCAATCACCAAAGCGCTTTCCGGGTTTGGATGTGCAGCTATGGCAGGCAATACAAGGTATTCGTGGTACCTTATTGATTCCTTGTCCGATATCTGTATTTTGCCGTCCAGAAGCAGCTGATACCCGTAATAAGGTGATTTAAGGATAAGGATGTGCTGAAACGGGCTTATAACAGAAGAAACAGTTTCCGTATAGTAAGTTTCATGGAACAAAGAGCCAACCGAGTAAAAAGAGTCCAAAAAATTGAGTTTTAATTCATTAAACAAAGGCTGTGAAGCAAATAAAAAAATAAAGCCAGCAGAAAAAATTGCAGATATTAGCAATAAAAATATCAGATTTCCTTTTTTGCCTATTCTTGCAGCCAGCCCAAATGTAACTAGGTTTAGAAAACCGCCAAAATACATTGCGCCATGAAATCCAAGAGCAGGTATAAAAAGAATGCCTGAAAATAAAGCCCCTACAACCCCTCCAAGTGTGTCAGCAAAATAAACAAAGCCGGTTGCACTTTTGCTTCCAAGCTGCTCGAGTATTTTTACAGCTATTGGGATTTCCATGCCCATCAATGTTGTAGGAACAGTCAATGAGCCGATTATTATCCAAAAAATATGATTGACAGATATGCCTGATGATGCAATCTCTGCTATAATGCCAAGGAAAAAGAAGCCAAACAGCGCAACCAAAAGCTCAATCAGCATGAGGACTTTTATAAAAGATAGCTTCATTTTAACAATATGGCCGCCGAGCAAAGCGCCAACAGCAAGCCCAAACAAAAATGACGCCAGGACAATTGATGCGGAGATTTCTGTTGCTCCAACAATTGTTACAACAACAGAGAGCAAGACAACCTCGTAAAGCAGGCTTGCAAGCCCTGTGGAAAACATTGTAAGAAAAACAATGATGCTGTCGCTGTCAAAATAACTTAATTTGTTCATCAATAATCCGCCTTATTAATCCTCTTTACCTTCCCGCTAAACTCCTTTGAAAGAATATCAGCCAAAAGTCTTTCATTTATCTCCTTGTTGCATGTGAAAATATCAAAAAAAACCTTGCACTCTTCAGGCCATGTATGTATGATAAAATGCGATTGGGAGAGAATAAAGCAGTATGTAATCCCTTCAGGAGCCTCAAATATATGGCATTTTTCTCCAACTACCTTTAAGCCCATAACCCTGCACACTTTCAAAACAGAATTTTTTATCATATGCGCAGACTTCAGAAATTCCTGCGAGTCAGTCTCAAGGTACCCCACAAGATGCCACATTTTCATAGAAGCAGCAATTAAAGACAAGTTATTAAACTTTATTATAGAGAATTTTGAAATATATCAATTTTGTCAAAATTCTCTGTAAGCAATAAATTATGCAACAAACATCATTAGTGGAAACTTTTAAATACTAATATCGAATGAGTGTAAAGAAGCGTTATAAAAAGAGGTGCCTTATATGTTAAATCTGGTCAAGTTTCTAAAAATTATGCCCTTATTGTTGATAATCCCCGCTTTGCTCCCGACTTTTATCTATGCAGAATCAACTCCTCCACCTCCTCCGCCGCCATGCCCGATACAGAGCGCAGGATGCTATAAAACAGGCGACATAAAAGCAGGCTTTGGCGAATTGACCACAGCAGAGTTTGGGCATTTCCTTACTGAAAACAAATGCAAAAAAACCGATCAGTGTGATTGCAGAGGCGTTCCTGATAATGTGCCTCAGGAAGCTAACCCAGACGATTCAAGCGGGGCGTGCAACTGCATTTCTGGAACTGACTGGAATGCGCGTGGCAGGTGCTGCGGGGATGACGCTGATGATTGCGGCAAAATAAGCTCTGGGGTTTTATGCAGCATAGATGCAAATGCAGAAACAGCACAATGGCTTCCTTCAACACCAAATCTTGGCGATATGAGGTATGTTGGCTGCTCAAGGCTTGAGTACATATCAGATGGAAACGACTGGCTCAAGTGCGATGGCGTGTTTTGGAAAAGGACAATAAGCAGCAGCGAGTACATTTGCATTGGAAGAGGCAGGGAGTCAATTGTCGAATGCTGCGGAGACAGCTCATGGAAGTCAAGGGTTGACGGCAAAAGGCTTTCAACAGGCCAGTCTGTAACGCCTTCAAGCCATAGCGGGAATCTAACAATCGCGGATGACAGGACTTATTACTGCAGGTCAGACGGAAAATTTGTCACGGACTTGGACACGCCAAATTCCCGGACAAGCGACACTATGCTTAACAACAAAAATAAAAAAACATGCGAAATGGCAGGCTTAAAGTGGACTGGCACAAAATGCTGCAGCGAAGCAGATGATGCAGATGAATATTATAACGACCCTGGCGATATTGGGGGCTGCTGGAATAAAAATCTGGTTGTCAGCGTTGATTTTGTCAACGGCACAAATGAAGCTGTTGTGAACTATGAAGGGGAATTTCATGGGTGCGCGCTTGAGCAGTCAGCAGGCATATCAAGCATACTTGACAGGCACACAGGAGCCACTTTAGTAACAAGCCATCCGCCCTGCTTCAACGACCCTGAAAACAATTATTACTGCTCGCCTTCCGGAAAATGGCTGCCTACTGACGGCGCTAACAGGTCGCATTCAAGCTCAACGCCACTGGCAAACGCAAGCCGGCAATCTGAATGCTGCGCGCCAAATGAATGCTGGGATGGGCAAATGTGCGTGGAAAACCAAAGAGACAACCCATTAGCGCAGCCAACAAACAGCAGAAGATGCATTGATGGAGCATGGGAGCAAGCTGAAATCAGGACAAGCGTTGATGGCAGCGCATCCGGCTATTGCCCGGAAAGGATGCAATGCCTTGTCAATGTCTTCGAAGGCAATGAAACCAGCCAGTGCATCAACAATGGGCAGTATGTTGAAGACAATTTATGCGAGAATGGCCAATGGTCGTCAAGGACAAAACTATTGGCTTTGAAATTATTAAAGATGAAAAGCGGGGATTTCACGCTTTTCTGCGATAAAAAGGAGAATACGCTGAACAATCTCCAATACCTCACAGGCTCAAACGACATAGTTGCAAATGTACTTTCAGATCTGGAAACAAATAATTTCTGCGTTTTAAAGAACGGCAACAGGGTCATTGCAGCCACATCAATAAACAAAGACCTTGATGATATTCCTGACAACAGCTTAGCCATATTGGGAGTCACAAGCTGCGATAATGCGCTCATTGACGATGGGCAATACCATTCATGCGATTCAACAAACAAGGCATGGTTCAATAAACAGCTTAAAAGCTTTATCTACAGCGCAGCTGCAATAACAGTGCCACCAGAGCAAAACCAGCTTAACTCATTTGAAGAGCTTATCTTAAACCCAATAAGAAACATTGTCAACTCTATAAGGAGGCTGATAACAACACCTCCATTTGACGCCTCTTATGTAAGCGGCATCAGGAAATTTGACAAGTTATACCTTGAGCAGCGCGGAAGCAGGTCAATCGGCGGCTCAATAGAGGGAAAAGAGCTGAAAAATGCGGTGATAGAATACAAAAACTTTGACATAGACATATGCAAGTTTGTCGATGCATTCAATGAGGCAAGAAGAGACTCCTTATCCGGCATTTCATGCAAGAAAGAGGGCAATAATTACTATGTTCTGGCGCAGGGAAGCAGATTGTCAAATCTCAATCCAGAAGCAATTTGGCAGGATTTAACTTCAAAATTAAGGGTAAAATGAAAATCAAATCCATAAAATCCCAGATTACGATGCTTATGATTGTCGGCTTAGTCCTGTTCACTATTATAAGTTTTGTGTTTTATATCTCAAAATCAACGGTTAAAAAACAAAGCCAGCAAAACATGAAAAAGCTGCAGGAAACTGCAATAGATGCGCAGCCAATAAAAGAATTTGTAGTAAAATGCATTGACAAGCTCTCAAAGGACGCAGTTGTTTTAATCGGCAAACAAGGGGGCTACACATATTCAAGCCAAGGCGGCACATTAGTGGACTACAGCGCTACTGATGAAGGCTTGTTTTTTGTCAAATACCACAATTTCAATGTGGCGTACAACATACTGCCTCCAAGATTTGCTGCACAGCCTTATTTTTCGGAAATTCCCGACTATCCGTGGCCAACTTTTCCTTATAGTGCACCAACCTCTAATTCAGCCTCTAACACACAAATGTTTGAAGGGTTTTTCGGCATAAATAACATGCCTCCATTAAATTCCTCCCATGGCCCGAACTCAATACAAGAGCAGATTGGAGCATTTATTGACAAAAACATGGGCAAGTGCCTTGACTTTAATATTTTTGAAAAGCAAGGCATGGGCATAGAAATGAAATCACCAAAAACATCTGTAAGCATAAACAGCGGCAGCATTTCTGTCAGGTCAAAAATCCCGCTGGCTATATCCAACCAAGCGACAAATGAGCTTACAGAATTGACTGACTTTTCAGCAAATCTGGACATAAGGCTCGGAGACATTTATTTTTTTGCCAAGGAGCTTATTGAAAATGACATTAAAAATATAAAATTTGACATAGGCGATGCAGCCAATAACCGGGATTTTGTGAGCATAAGAGTTGTTGAAAATGCAAAATCCAAAGACGACATAATCATAGTAACTGACGACAAATCCTTAATTTACGGTGCGCCATTTGAGTATATATTCGCCAGGCGAAACAGGGCGCCAGCACTGCATTACATCAGAAGGGACACTTTAAGCTTTCAGCATAACCGCCAGATAACCCAAAATGATCTGCTGCAGGGCGCGGAATTAAAAGCAGACGACCCTGATGAGGACAGATATACATTCAAAATAACTCCAGAGCTGCCAAAAACACTGAACATACCGCAAATCAGGTTTAAAGTTGAGGTCAGCGACGGAAGCCTTTCGGATTACCAAATCATAAATGTTAACAGGATATGACAAGCATAAAAAAAGAGGCGATATTTGCATTATTTTTGACACTTATCGCAGTTAACTCCATAAATGCCTTAGCCGACGAGCTCGGATGCTGCAGCAACACAGGCTCAGGCCTTTTGGCGTGCTCTGCAGACAGATTAATCTATAGGGATGCGGAATGCTGCCCAAGCCCTGAAACAAATTTCCCAAATTATTACAGGTCAGAGCAAAATGTCAATGCGCCTGCAAATGCAAATGAATGCAAAACAAGCTTCTTTTTCACAAACAGGGAATGCTCAAGCGTGGCAGCATGCGCCTTAGGCTGCTGCTGCTCTGAATTGGGAGGAACCATCAAGCCAGAAGCGCAGTGCAGCGGCACCGGCTCGACATTTTACAGGGGGCAGACAAACTGCAACTCGGTTTGCCAAGCTCCTGAATGCAATGACAACATAGACAATGACAATAACGGATGCGCTGATTTTGAGAACGGCGACTTAGGGTGCGCAAGCCCTGCTGATGCAGATGAATCAGGCGGAAGCTGCGCCAGCCAGGGGGCAGGATGCAACAACCCAAACTACGCGCCTAAACTGAGCAACCTTCAGATAACGCCTTTAAAAGGCCAGAGGAAATTCTTATTAAGATGGCAGGACGAATGCGGCCAGACAGCATCATCTTACAACATTTTAAGATGCAAAAACACAGGATGCACTAATTTTGAGCTTGCAGGAACTACAAATACAAACTCGTTTGAAGACGCTTCGCAAGAGCTGGAGTTTGATGTTACATACACCTATCAGATCAAGGCAAGATACATCCTGCAAACAGCATTGCCAACAATAACAAAAACAGCTACGCTGGGCAACATCCAATGCTTAGGCAGGATGTCTTCAGACAATTTTTGCATACACGAGCTAAACAAAGCATATTCCTGCGACGCATCCAACAAGCTTGTTCCAGAAGGGACATCCTGCTCGTCAAATCAAATCTGCATAATCAGCAACAATAATCCATCATGCATAAGCAAGGTTAACTGCAATTATAACAATGCCAACCCATTTGGATTATTCTACACAATTGAAGGCTGCGAAAACGGAAGATACTGCTTCTACGACAGGTCAGCATCAATAGTGAATTCCTGCTTTAGCTGCAACCCGTCAATGTCGTGTTATGATTATAAGACAGAAGAGTCATGCACAAGGGACAATTGCAGGATTGGCAGCTGCAGATGGAAGAACCTTGCAAACCAGCTTGGAACAGGGGTATGCGCAGGCACAAAAGAATATAACTGCCAATGGTGCACAAGCAAGGGCACAAGCTCCTCGGAGAATTTAAGGGCATTTAACGAGGTTTTTGATTTCTGCACAAAGGAAAAGTCAAATGCGCTGTCAGAAGCGGCATTCAAGTGCTATTTCCGCGACGGAACTTCAAAAAATTGCGATCAGGTCGTTTGCAGGGACTACAAGCCAGAGGAATGCCCAGCAGCTTTGATAAGCCACGATGAAAACAACAAAATAAATAGTCCTTCATCAGATGACTGCGGCATAAAAGTATGCCAGAAAATTAATAATGAATGCGTCAAAAATTCAGACGGCGACAGCTCAGCAGACTGCGCAACTGCATTGTGCGAGAGCGATTACTTCGCCCCAAATGCAACCCTTATCCCAATAATAAACAGGGGACTAGTAGACAAGCTAATTGTGCAAATATACGACAAAACAAGCAGTAACAGCTCATTTATATTAAAAACATCTTCAGATTACTCCACATTCTTGTGCGTGGAGCCCTGCGGCTTGCAAGGACATCCATATTCCGTTTCAACACCAAGCAGGACAATGATAGTAAGCAATCTTAACATTTTTGACGGCGGCAACGGAAACAGGCTCTTAACCCTGAATGAGGGAGCAAATATCATAAGGTACTATTCCCAGGATCCGGCTAAAAACATAGGAGAAGTCAGAAAGGCGGCAATAGAAGCCCACAGCAGAGTGGATGGCCCAAAGATTTTCTCAATAAACATAAGCGGGGCATCAAGTCAGCAAGGGAAGTTCTACACAAGCAACCAAAAGCCAACAATTGAAATTGAATTTTTCGAGCCTGCTATAGTGACCTTTTCAAGGATTATAAGCAGGGACGGAACCAGGCTGGCAAGCCTTCAGGCCAGCAGCCAGACAAATAAAAAGTTCAGCTTTGCAATTGAGCAGCCTTTGCCCCTTGGAGAATACATATTTGAGCTACACGCCAAGAATAACGACAACATTTTCATGAACCCACCTTTGTCCCAGCCAATAGTTATTGATAACAACATGCCAACTTTAAGCATAGTGCCTTTAAACGGAACTGTAATCAACAATACGCAAGTTGTAATCAGCCTCACGTTTGACAAGGAAGCAAACCTTGACACAGTAAAATTAAATTCAGAGGACATAAAGGGGCTATTCTCAACATCAGACAACAAAATTTTCACATCAACAACAAGCCTTCAGGACGGGAACAAGCAGCTTGAGGTGACAGCAAGGGATTTTGCAGGCAACCAGGTAACTGGCTCTGCATCATTCATTGTTGACGCAAACCCGACCACTATAAATCTTATAAGCCCGAGATTCGGGACATCGCCTAATTTTATTTTTGATGTTTTAGTTGAGACTGACAACAACGCAGAATGCAGGCTCAGCATTGACAACAACTTTGAGTTCGAGTTTATGGACAGGTTCGCAACCACAGGCGCAACATCGCATACCATAACAAATTTCAACAAAATAGCGTTAGGAGACACAAATACCCACAAGCTGAATGTAAGATGCCGGGCTCAGAGAGGGTTCTCATTTGCTTCCTTTGATATAAGCGTTGATCCAACACCGCCGCAGCTAAAAAATGCGTTTGCATTCCCTAACCCGATTGTTGAAAAGCCGTCAGCAACAAAACTAACTGTGGAATCAAATGAGCCGGTCATATGCAAGTACAGCAGCGCTTCAAGAAATTTTGAAAGCATGGAAGGGAAATTTGAGGGATTTGACAATGGCACCTTTAAAATCATAAATAAGCATGAAATAATACTGGAAAACGAGGGCAACTTTTTGTATTTTATAGCCTGCAAAAACAAGGCAGAGCTGAATTCAGAGACAAAAGACATTCCCTTTAGGGTTGATTTGACGATTCCAATATCAATCATCTCACACACGCCTGAATTTTTCAGCTCAACAAACGCAGTGCTCGCTGTTGAAACAAACAAGAAATCCCAATGCAAATTTTCTGAAACTGACAGCACAGCCCAGAATGGGGAAATATTCGGCGGGGCAGGATACAGCCACACAAGACAAATGGCATTGGCTCCGGGAAAGCATACCTTTTACATAGTATGCAAAGACCAATTTCTGCAGAGATTTTCCGATGTTGCGCCTGTGACATTTACCATAGATGTCACTCCTCCGATAATCCTGTCGGTTGATGACAGCAGCACGCTTGCAGGCAATCCGGAATTCACATGGAGCACAGATACTTTGAGAGTAAAGTGGAACAGCATAGAAAACGAATCAAGGATAAGCTCGCATTTGTATTCTGTTATAGAATCTGGAACATCAAGAATTGTACTGAACTCAACCCAAAGCCTGCTGAATAATGAATGGGTGATTGCAACAAAGGCAAACGGCACCAGCTTGGGGCTGCTCAATGGCAACAGGTACTTCTTCAGGCTCAAGGCGCAAAACGTGGCAGGATTGTCCAGCAACATAAGCGAGAGTGACGGAATAACAATTGACACAGCGCTTAAGCCGGTAAACTGCACAAACGGCATAAAAGACGAAAAGGAAACCGATATAGACTGCGGCTCCGGATGCGATTTATGCGTGACAGGAAAGAAATGCGCCATCAACACCGACTGCAGGACAAATTTCTGCAATAACGGAATATGCTCCGCTCCAAAATGCGATGATAATGTCAGGAACCAGGAAGAGAGCGATGCAGACTGCGGCGGCCCATGCAAAAAGTGCCAGGACAACCAGGTTTGCGGCAACAATAATGACTGTGAAAGCGGATTCTGCAGCTTTGGATTCTGCAAGCC
>JACPTD010000037.1:33127-34154 GCA_016192955.1 Candidatus Woesearchaeota archaeon
GCTCTGACGGCAAACTAAGCCCAGGTGAATCAGACGCAGATTGCGGTGGGCATTGCCCAACCAAATGCAATGACGGAAAAAGCTGCAGCCTAAACGAGGACTGCGGAGAAAGCCTTCAGTGCATCTCGTCCATATGCAAGATATGTGAAGAAAATGACAAGAACTGCAATGATATTCCGGACGAGCAGGAAACAAGCGGCGTCAAGGACACTGATAACGATGGCATGCCTGACGAATGGGAAATACAGAATGACTTAAACCCGAATGACCCAAATGACGCTGATCTCGATCCGGACAAGGATGGGCTTACGAATATTGAGGAATTCAATGTTCAAAGAGAATACAGCAGAAGCACAAACCCGAATCTTGCAGATACAGATAGCGATGGATTTAATGACAAGGAAGAGATTGACAAAGGCACAAGCCCTGTTGACCCAGAGGACTTTCCAAAATCAAGCTTTGCCAAGATTTTGGCATTTGTTTTTGGCATATTGGTGCTGGTTTCGGGCTTCGGGTACCTTGCTTACAAGGCTGCGGCCAAAAAGAAAATGGCATTTGAAAAGTTTGAGCTGCCTGTGCAAAAGGAAGCTCAAAAAACAAAGCCCCAGCAGCCCCTTAAGCAAACCCAAGAAATAAAGAAGGAAGAAGCTCAAATAAAAGACGACTTAAAAAGGAAAGAAGAGCAAAAACGGAAGGAGAGAGAGAAGCTATTTGGGGCTTTTGGCAAAGACGTTAAAGAGGCAAAAGCAGAAAAACAGCCTGAAGAGAAACCAGCAAGGAAAGAAAAGAGTGAGAGCCGTTCTAAGAGCGCACGTCCACATACTGCAGGCAAAAGGCTAAAAACACAGGCTAAAAAATCCAAAGAAGATGTTTTTGCAAAGCTTAAGGAAATAGCAAGTGAAAGAAAGCCAAAAAGACCTCATGGCTCCAAGATAAAAACACAAGACAAGATTGAAAGGCTATATGAACTTGCTAAGACAAAGGCTAAAAAAGGAAAATGAGGAAAGCCCAGATTTACAGCCAGATA
>JACPTD010000038.1 GCA_016192955.1 Candidatus Woesearchaeota archaeon
TTTCAGTTCTTTTGACCATACCTTAATGCTCGGCGCTAACAGGGCAGAGATAAGCAATGTAGCAAATGCAATTAGAAGATTTGCAGAGTTAAGATTGGCAAAAATCATCTCGAAGGATAATTTTTGCGATGTTATCGTTCTTGATGGAAGCCTGCAGAGCACTTTGACAAATGAGGACAGATATTTAAATGAGCTTTATGAATCATGCAGCGAAAATAATGTTATCCTTGCAGCATTAAGCAAAACAGCATCCTTATTTACGGATGATGGGAATTTGTTAAGCGTGGTTTTGGACAACATTAGTAATATCCCATCTTGGTTTTATTACCCTATTGCAGATATAAATAACCCCAGTCACAAAGCGGAGATGTTTTTTGTTAAATTTCATCCAAAATCAAAGCATATTTTCAGGTTTGAAATTTTTAATATTCAAAAATCAATGGCAGAAGATACCATTAATGCATTGGCAAGCGGCTGTATCGACCCAATCTTTATAGGCTATCCTTACGGATTAATAGAAGCGGACAGGGTTGCAAGAATAAGCAACAAGGAAAAAGACTCGTTAAAGACAATACTTTTGGCGAAATTAAGGAATAAAAACATTGAAAAATACTTGAGCACCATAAATGCCCATGCAATACTTGATAAGATAAGTTTTTAAATAAATTTTAATTAAAATCTAAAAATATGAGGAGCATAGCAGATACTGTTGGTGGTTTAAAAACTACTAGGGGAATAAGAATACAACATCATCTAGGTATAGAAGAAGCAAGAGAATTTGAAAGAGAGTTTAAAAGAGAAACAACTATATCGGATATGATAATCTCTTTTTATCGTGATACTTCAACAAGATTCATTCTAGGAATTGAAGAAACAGGTGATTTGAAAGGCAGACGCCCATTTAGGTATGCTTACTTAAATGCAGACGGCTCTCTATTACCTGATTTTTTTGCGGTTGGCAAAATAACCGCGTTAGGTGGTAGATTGCAATACTGTTACAATAAACTGACAGAAGGACTAGAAAGAATAAATCGTTAATTTCTTAAAACAAAAAACTATATAAACCGACAACTTCATGATAAACTTATGTATGATGTAATAACAGTCGGCTCTGCTACTGTTGATGTTTTTGCAAGAACAAGATTTTCTGAACTCATTAAAATAATAGACCCTAAAGGAGAGACTGATTTGCTTGCTTTTCCAAGCGGCTCTAAAATATTGATAGATGAGCTTGAATTTACAACAGGCGGCGGAGGCACGAATACAGCAGTTGCTTTGTCAAGGCTCGGCCACAAAGTCGGCTTTATAGGCAAGCTCGGCGCAGGAACAAATTCTGATTTCATCCATAAAAACCTGAAAAAGGAAAAAATAGAGCTGCTTTGCGCCCATGGAAAAGGGCATACAGGCTATTCTGTTGTTTTAGATACATTGGAGCATGACAGGACTATTTTGACCTACAAAGGCGTTAATGACGACTTAAAATATTCTGACATTCCTTCCAGAAAACTAAAAGCCAAATGGTTTTACTTCAGCTCAATGCTTGAGGAGTCATTCCATACTTTGGAAAGACTGGCTGAATTTGCCCAGCAGCGCATGATAAAAATTGCGTTTAACCCAAGCGCCTATCTTGCTGAAAAGGGAGCAAAATATCTTAACCATATACTAACCAGAACTTATTTGTTGATCTTAAACAGGGAAGAAGCGGGTTTGCTCGCGGGCAAAGACTCAATTGAAGGGCTTTTGCTCAAGCTTAAGGGTCTAGGGCCAAAAATTGTTGTGATAACAGATGGCAGAAATCATTTATATGTGATTGATGGCAAGCATATATATTCCGCTTTTCCGCCCCCTGTGAAGATTGCTGACGCAACAGGCGCAGGAGACGCTTTTGCAGCATCATTTTTGTCGGGACTTATAAGGAAAAATGACATAGAGTTTGCAATCAAGCTCGGCATTGCCAATGCGCAGTCTGTTGTGAGCCATTATGGGGCAAAGAACATATTGTTGACTTACAATGAAGCGGTAAGAGCAATGAAGAAATTAAAGGTTAAAATACAAAAGAAGAAAATAAAATAGTCAAGATCACTACACAGCAACCATCACATCATCCCCTTCAACTTTAACCTGATAAGTCGGCACTTTTGCAGTCGGCACTACAGGTGACACGCCTGTCTTTACATTAAAGCGCCAGCCGTGCCATGGGCACGTTACAACATCGCTGTCCAGCATTCCTTCCCCCAGCGGGCCTCCTCTGTGCGGGCACGTGTTCGTTGTTGCAAAAAATTCCCCATCCACATTAAACAAGGCGACTTCTGTGCCATTCACATTGACAACTTTATTTTCGCCTGGCTTCAGGTCAGATGCGCCTGCAACTCTGACAAAATTTGGCATTTTTATACCACCTAAAAAGCATTAATAATCCCTTGTATAAAAATTTTTTGTTTAAGCATTCGGATTTTTTAATTTCGAAACCTTTATATTTATAAACTAACGCAACAATCTCTAAAATAAGAGGTGCTGTGTTTTGCGTAAAAACAAGAAATTTATTCTGTGGTTTGATGAGCTGGGCATAGAGGATGTTGCTCTTGTAGGCGGCAAAAACGCCTCTCTTGGAGAGATGCATAAAAATCTGACCAAAAGGGGAGTCAAAGTGCCGAATGGCTTTGCTGTTACTGCTTATGCGTACAATTATTTTCTTGAAAAGGAAGAGATAAAAGATGAGCTTAAGGAAATTCTTAAAGGGCTGGACACGCACAGCATAAAAAACCTTGTTGAAAAAGGAAGAAAAGCGCGCGAGGCAATTTTAAAGGCGGAATTGCCAAAAGAGCTGAGGGAAGAAATAGCAACTGCGTATAAAAAATTGTGCAGGCAATACGGTCAAAATGCAGATGTTGCAGTGAGAAGTTCTGCAACCGCAGAGGATTTGCCCAGTATATCAGAAAATTCTCATGTTCTTGTAAAGATAGATGGAAAACCGGTTTATGACTCTATTAGCAATATCTACTCCAGTTTTGGAGATTGCAAAGACATTGAATTGGATGTTATAGCAATGGACGGGAATGAGGCTAAGTGGGTAAAAGCACAGCAAATATACCAGCATCCAGCTAAAAATTCGATATTATATAAAATTGTTACCGAAACAGGCAGGGAGATCGAAATAAGCGAAAATCACTCATTAATAATATTAGACCCTGGCAGCCTTAAACCCAAGACAATATCAATTGCTGAACTTAAAGGAAATGAGATGGTTCCTGCAACAAAAAGCGTACCATTGATAAATTCTAATATGGGCATGATTGACATTTTGGAGTATATACATGGAGAAGACATACATGCAGAAGAAGGCTTGATTTATATAAAAAACAAATCTTTAAATTGGAAAATACAAAATCCGCTAAGGAGATATATAAAATTAACTGCCGATTTCGCTTACTTCTTAGGCATATACTGTGCTGAAGGCTGTACTTATGAAACAGCCATAATATTAACTAATTCTGAGGATGAAATTATCGAGAAAATTAAGAAATTTGCAGAGCAATTGTCCCTATATAATAATCAAAAGATAAATAAAAATTCATTGAGATTTTACTGTAAAACTCTTGTAAGATTTTTGCATCAAGTTACCGGGGTGCCGCTTGATTTTAAGGGAAAAGGCAAATCTTGCAGAATAAAGAAAGTGCCTAACTTTATATTTGAAGGAGGCAGGGAAATAATTGCCTCATTTTTGGCGGGCTGTTTTGATGGAGATGGATATGTTTCAAAAGCTGGAATAGGTTATTGCTCCACTTCTGAGCAACTCATAGGTGGCATTGTCAAGCTTTTGGAAATGTTAGACTTTGAGTTCTATTTACGAAGAAAAAATAATTCCATCATAATTACGATTCCATCTTCACAAGCTGCCAAGTTTAAAGAAACTATCTTTTTGCAAAGTAGAAAAGAATCAAGATTAAATAAATTAATTAGCGACTACAACAGAAGACAAAAACATCCGCAGTTTAAAAATTCACTCCATATTTCAGATGATTTCTCTAAGATGGTCAAAGTTAAACACGATAGCCTTTTGGAAAGACAAGTAGTCAAAATATATTTCTGCCTCCTTTGCGATAAAAAAATTGAAAAAACTGGCCATTATAAAAACAAACTGAGATTTTATTGCAAAAACTGCAAAAGAGCAGTATATGAAAATAATGCCATAAAAATCCACACAGCGAAAAATCTCAATTATGATGAAAAAGGAAGATTCAAAAAGCAATCAACACCCTGGAATAAAGGGTTAATAAGCGGCAATATTTCTAGAATTGAATTTAAAAAATTAATGAAGAAATATGACTTGGGAGAATATTCTGATTTATTTGAAAAAAGCATAATGTGGGACAGGGTGAATAAAATTGAAAAGTTTGAGTACAATGGAATGGTTTATGATTTTACAGTGCCTAATTTAGAAAATTTTGCTGCTGGTATAGGCGGCATTATAACCCATAATTCTGCAAGCTTTGCGGGCCAGCAGGAAACATACCTGAACATAAAGGGAGAGCATGCGTTAATGGATGCAACAAAGAAATGCTTTGCCTCTCTCTTTACAAACCGCGCAATTTCCTACAGGGCAGACAAGGGCTTTGACCACTTCAAGATTTCGCTTTCTGTCGGTGTGCAAAAAATGGTCAGAAGCGACAAGGCATGCTCTGGCGTGATGTTTTCAATCGACACGGAGACTGGCTTTAAGGATGCTGTTTTAATCAACGGCTCTTACGGGCTTGGGGAAAATGTTGTCCAGGGCAGTGTCAATCCCGACCAATTCTATGCCTTCAAGCCGACTTTGATGAAAGGCTATAAGCCAATAATAAGCAAAAAGCTCGGAAGCAAGAAGATAAAGATGGTTTATAGCGAGCACGGCACAAAGCAGACAACAGAAAATGTTGAAGTTCCTTATGAAGAGCGCTTCAGGTTTGTGCTTCATGACGATGAAATTTTGCAGCTTGCCAGATGGGCTTGCATTATTGAGGAGCATTACTCAAAAAAAGCCAGGAAGTTTAAGCCTATGGATATGGAATGGGCTAAAGACGGCATTTCCAAAGAGCTTTTTATTGTGCAGGCAAGGCCTGAAACAGTCCAAAGCCAGAGAAACCCTAATGTTTTGGAAGAATATGTTCTAAAACAAAAAGGCGCTGTTCTTGTCACAGGCTTAAGCGTAGGGACAAAGATAGGGAGCGGAAAAGCTCATGTGATAAAAAGCGTAAGCGATATGGGCAATTTCAAGGCTGGAGAAGTTCTGATAACAGAAAAAACAGACCCTGATTGGGAGCCCATAATGAAGATTGCCTCTGCTATTGTAACAAATAGAGGTGGCAGAACGGCCCATGCAGCCATAGTTGCAAGAGAGCTTGGCATACCTGCAATTGTCGGCACTGAAAAAGGAACAGAGCTTGTAAAAACAGGAGAAGATGTGACAATAAGCTGCGCTGAAGGCGAAGTTGGCAAGGTTTACAAAGGCAAATTGAAATTCGAGATTCATAAGGTTGACTTGAAAAAGCTGAAAAGGCCAAGAACAAAGATAATGATGAATGTTGGCAATCCTGACCAGGCTTTTGACTTCTCTTTTATACCGAATGACGGCGTTGGCTTGGCAAGAGAGGAGTTTATCATAAGCTCCTACATTAAGGTGCACCCTCTTGCATTGCTGCATTTCGACAGGCTTAAAGACAAAAAGGCAAAGGAAATAATTGCTGAGCTTACTTATGCCTACAAAAACAGGGTTGATTTCTTTATTGAGAAGCTTGCGCAAGGCGTTGCCATGATTGGGGCTGCTTTCTATCCAAAGGACGTTATTGTAAGGATGTCTGATTTCAAGACAAATGAATATGCTAATCTGATTGGTGGCGCAGAATTTGAGCCTAAAGAAGAAAACCCGATGCTTGGCTGGAGAGGTGCTTCAAGGTATTATGCAGGCAATTACAGGGAAGCGTTTGGCTTGGAGTGCTTGGCGATGAAAAAAGCAAGAGATGAAATGGGCTTGACAAATATAAAGCTCATGATACCTTTTTGCAGGACTGTTGATGAAGGCAGGCTTGTAATTGCAGAGATGAGGAAATACGGCTTAGAGCAGGGCAGGAATGGCCTGGAAATTTATATGATGGCTGAAATCCCAAGCAATGTAATCCTTGCTGATGAATTTGCAAAGATTTTTGACGGATTTAGCATTGGCTCTAATGACTTAACACAGTTAACTCTTGGCTTGGACAGGGATTCAGAGCTTGTAAGCAGGCTTTATGATGAAAGGAATCCTGCTGTTAAAAAGCTGATTTATGAAGTCATACAGAAAGCTAAGAAGAACAAGCGAAAGGTGGGAATTTGCGGCCAGGGCCCGAGCGACCACATAGATTTTGCACAATTTTTGGTGAGATGTGGCATTGATTCAATTTCATTAAATCCGGATACTGTAATTAAGACTACTCTTGCAATAGCTGAAATGGAGAGAAAATTAAGGAAATAATTTAATTTCTATAACGAAAATAAATAAAATAATGGTTTTTTAAATTATTTACTATATTAAAAATTAATAAATTTATTATAATTATTAATTAAATTAACTTAACAAATTCTTTTCTTACTATTTCTCTTTCCATTGCTTTGTATAATTCTGGCCTTTTATTCAAAAGATCAAAACCTAAGTCAACATAAAATTTCAAGATAGGCAAAATCTCAGAGCTGTGCATTCTTTTGGCTTGCCTCCATTTTTCTCTTAGCGGACATACATAAAAATCACAATATTTTACATCATATTTTGGGTATTTTGATTTTTCTTCGTCTAAATCTGGAACTACATAAGTAAAATCAGCTTTCCTAAAACCCACTATCCTCTTTAATCTTAGCTGAAGTTCATAAGAATGTTTGTAACTAGCGAGGTAACTATTAATTTCTCGTCTATTCATGCCTGCTATAACTTCCTTAAATGACTCGCTTCCTTTGTGGAATTCAGTTTTTCTTTCTGGGTTAGGAGGTAAATCCGAAACTATAATGCTAAGCTCTTTATAACCAAATCTTTGCATATCTCTTCTAAATAGTTGCAAAGTAGCCTCAAGCAGTTGCTTTGCTAAAACGCCTTTTCGTGTTAAATCACTTTCTGCCATTTTTTTTGCAAGAAAGAAATACCACAAACAACCCAAACACACAATGTTGTTAACGCGTTTTGTGCTAAACATCGAGGCTCCAACCGGAACAGGGCCAATTTTTGCAATTAAGATATGGTAAATCTCGCCGTTTTTTCTTATTCTTTCATATCTCCATCTTAAATTGTCTTTTAGTTCCTTTAGTGGCAATAATTCTCCGCTGTCTGGAAATATTTCCTTGAAAATTTCATCGTATAACCTATTAAAATCAGGGCTATCTGGGCTTAATGCCTCTTCAAAACTAATTGCTCCTTGAGGTTTGGATGTAGTAATACCAAGAAGATATTTTGCCTCATGCTCGACCTCAACAGCAAATTTGTCTAACCTTTCTTCAATTGACATCTCATCCTTAAGCATAAGGAAAAATTGGCCGTGCTGTTCATAATCCAAGACAATTTTGCCGCTCCAAGCATTCTTAATAAAAAAATTTTGCTTGGCTATAACAAATCCCAAACTTATCAGTATGTCGCGAAAGCGATCCAAATTATCCTTTAACTTTTCAATCAATTCTTCAATGCTATGTTGCACTGGGACACTGGTTTCTGCAGAATTCCTTGCCAAGAGAACTTTAACAATTGACTCTTCTTTAGTTTCAAGCTCAAGCATTTTATCAATTAACCCCATCAATGTCTTGTTTATCTTTTTGATTTCTTTTATAAAAGAGTCAAAGCTTTCTATATTCCTTCCATTTTCCCATGCATCAACTATTTCCTTTACTTTTACAAGTTTTTCCTTGTACAAGTCGTGAATCTGCTTAAGCAAATTAATATCTTTTTGTGCTTCCGCTTCTAATAACTCAATAACATTTCTTCCATCTTTTGAAAAGAACTCAGCAAAAGTCATTAAATGTTATATCTAAGATGACCATTATATATACTTTTCTAATAATTAATTTTCAATATGGAAAATTATCTGAAAAGTTATCACTATCTAGTAAATAAAATCGAAAGATTTATATAGTAGTTATGGCATGAATATTAGCTGTGGGGTGTAAAAATAAAAAATGGTTAAACTTAAGACTTCACAGAATGATGCTCATCAGCTTGAGGGAAGACTGTCAGAAGACCCTTTAAGCGGTTTAGAGTTAACAGTAATTAATACACCTATAAAAGAAAAGCATATTCCTGTTCTTAGAGAGGCTCACAAATTTTTGGCTCGAAGATACGCTTCAGATAAGGTCATTCCATATGAAGATGCTTTACAACAATTAAGCAGACCTGAAAACAAAGCATATAAGTGGATGGTTGCCACTGAGAATGGACAAGTTAGAGCTGTTTTAGTATTTGATATTTGGGATGTACCTAAATCACCAAGCACAAGAGGGTTAGTACCAGACGGCAAAAACATTTACACAGGCGTTTACTATTCAAAGGCTGCAGGTAAAAAATATGAGCCTGCTCTGCAAGCTATGATTCAAAAAGCAATGGAAATAACTCAGGAAGACAGTAAAAAATTCTATGGAGGTAAAAGAAATGTTGGAATAATAGCTGTTGATGACGGGCATACATCAATTCTAAGGAATCTTGCCAAGCAATATGGTGGTGGTAAATTAAGTTACATAGGTGTGCCTACAATGAAAAAAATTCCAGATGATAAATACAATGAATTGGCTTTTAAAAAACAAACTCGCGAGGATTTTTTGGCATTCCCATTTGATAGAGAATGGACAAAATCAATTGCCACAAGAGTTGCAGCAAGCTTCTTAGATGAAGGCTGGAATCAGAAAGCACCAGGAGAGAAAGGTTATAAGCCATCAACAAATGGAGATTATTGGAATCCTTTTGTTGAGAGGATATATGCAAAAAACCCAGGCGGAAGATTAGTTTTTGGTTCTACAAAAAAATAAATTTCTATCAATGATTGCTTATAAAATTGCAAAACCCAAAACCTTATAAACATAAATACAAAAAAGTTATACACAATGAAACTCCTTGTAGAAATAGAAGACCAGCTTGCGGGCATAGCAGCAGGCATAATGGTTATCGCATTCACAGAAAAATACTTTAAGATACCCTACAGCAAGACTTTGCTGATAATCTCATTGGGCTTATTCTTTATCTTTCTACTCTTGGACATATTTTACAACTTTGTTGACATAGGAGGGCAGCATATTGGATGGATGGTTCTTGCGCAGATCAGCTCCTTGATAGACATTGCTCTTGTGGCGTCATTGTTCTCATGGCTTACAAAGTTTAACATACCCTATTTAACTGAGATTGTTGTGCCTTATTTTGAAAATCCGTCAATAGTGCTTGGAGTCGGATTTTTCTTTGTGATAAGCAGCGTGATATGGCTTATAATATACTTTACCGATTTCTGAGCAGCACTATCCTTCTTGCCAGGCTCCTGTGGACATGGATTGAGAAGCTTTTTTCCATTTTTAATTTTGCAGTTTTAAGCAATTTCCTGCAGTTTGCATAGCTTGGAAATATTATAACTGCTTTCTTCTTCAATCTTTTTCTTAGATTTTTTAAAAACTTGAGATAGAACTTTTCAAGAGCTTTAATTTGATTTTTTTGCTGATTTTTAAGGTTGATTTTATTGGATTTATCTTGAATTGAATTTTTATTGTATTGCAGATAGGCATTTGAGTTCAAGCCATAAGGCAAATCCGTCACAACATAGTCAAACTTGTCATTAATGCTTAATGCGTTTTTATTTTTGATTTTACAGGCTTTAATCTTGAAATGCTCCAGATTTTTTTTGCAGCCTTCAACCATTGTCCTGCTTATGTCATAGCCAATAATTTTAATATTCATCAAGCCCGCTTCTATCAAAAAGCCCCCTGTGCCGCAGAATGGGTCAAGCAAAGTTCCATCTTTGATGCCTGAAATGTTAATCAACGCCCTTGCCAGTTTCGGATGCAATGAGCTTGGATGCGGGAATGGCCTCAAATGAGATTTTCTTGACTCGAAATCCTCTTTGTTTTCAAAAACCGACAATCCGCAATAGGCTCTGCCTTTTACAATGAAAATTTCAATCTTTGTTTTCGGGTTTTCCAAATCGACTTTTGGATCTTTGACAGAATTCCAGATATAAATAGCTAATTTCTTTTCCGAGATTTTTGACGCTGGGGGCGGGAGATTCATCTCATTCCTGAGAGAATTTGAACCCGCGTGTTCGGAAAGAACAGCAGAGCCTGAATCTGCCGCAATGGCCAGGCTATGCGACCCCAGCTCTGCCAAAGTGGTTTCATCAACCGAAA
>JACPTD010000003.1 GCA_016192955.1 Candidatus Woesearchaeota archaeon
ACTAAATATAAAGTTCTTGACAGGCGACAGCAAATTCAGAGAAGTTACAAATGTAGAATTTGTGCAAAAATAACTTCAGTAGTTCTATACCAAAAAATATATATACCAATTAGTATAAATATTTGAAAACACAAACTTTAAATATTACTTCTATACAAATTGGAATATTAAAATTTAATATATATACCAAAAAGTATACTTATACATAATCGAAATATTTTTATATTATAAGTATATATGCCAAATGGTATAAGAGTGTGGAATGAGTGAGTAAAGAGGCATTTGTTAGGAGAAGCTATTACCTTGATTTATTAGATAGAAATACAAATTCTTTCAAAAAAGGCGATGGAAAAAATATTGCTTTGCTTGGCTCGAGAAAGTCAGGCAAAACATCAATTGTAAAAGAGCATCTTAAAAATGCAAAGGATGTTGTTTCAGTATACATTGATTTGGAAAAGCTCAGCCTCAATCCTGAGAATTTCTCAATAGAGTTTATTGGCAGCATTGTTTTTCATTTTTTAAAAAAGCCGTTAAAACATTATAAGGAATTTTTGCTGCTGGAAAATTTGCTGAAAGTAGATGGCGAACTGAAAAGCAAAAATGCTTTTTCTTTGATTAAGATTATTGAAAATGAATTGTTAAAAATAAAGCCTGAGCAAAAATTATTGGTTGAGAGCGCCTTTAAGTTCGCTGAGGCATTAGGCAAGGAGCATAATAAAAAATTCCTTATTGCGCTTGACAATTTTGAAAACCTGCTTGACCTGAATAATTTTGCACAAATTAAGGATGTCTTGTCAATTATAAATTTTGAGGCTGAAAATGTAAATTATGTTGTAACAAGTTCGGCTATTAAAGAAAGCTTAGCATTACTTAAAAAATTTGAGTGCTATGAGATAAAAAACCTTGACAAAAATGAAGCGGAAGAGTTAATTAAAACAATAATTGAAAAAGCCGACCAAAAAACAATTGATGAAATTTATGCATTAAGCAGCGGGCATCCGCTTATAACGGCAATCATTTCCAGAAAATACAATGAAACCAAGGATGTTAAGAAGGCATTTTTGATTGAATTATTGCAAAAAAATAATTCTATTTATAATTATTGCAATGACTCCATAAGTTATTACTACAACAGAGCCAGAGGACAAACACTTCTTAAAACAATCCTTAAAGTTGTTGCAAACGAGGAGCTGAGGCTTAGCGAGATAGCCAAGCGGATTTACAGAAGCGCTCCTGTGACAAAAAGTATTCTTGAAAGGCTGATGGAAGTTGACATCATCCACAAGAGAGGCAACAAGTTCTACTTTTATGACAATGTGCTGAGGCTTTGGCTCAAATTGACTTCACAAGGTTATGAATTTGATGATGTTCCTGATGACAAAATTCTGGATGAGATATCTAAAGAATTATGACAAAAAATAAATTGATTTGGAGTTTTGCATTGGTCTTATTACTTAGTATTCCATCTGTATTTGCGCAGGCGGGCATATTTGGAAATGAGTGGGTTATACTCATAGTGAATTCACTGATAGTGTGGATTGTGCTGTTTGTTGCGCAGACATTTGTTGTGCCTGAAAAAGCAGCAAAGGAAAAGATTGTCATATGGATCATAACTCTTGTATTGGCTGTTGTAATAGCATGGAATGTTACTGACACTCCTGGCAGCCATTATATTTGGCAAGCTGGGGCTATTGCGCAATTCTTCAGCATCAGAATCTTGGTTAATACTGCATTGATTGCTGGAGCCGCTTACTTTGGCGCCGGACTTTTAGGATTAGACCCAAAAACAAAACAAGCCCAGATTGGAGTAGCTTTGTTGGCGATATTAATTGCAGGGATGATAGCGCTTAATATAGGCGATAAATGGCTGTGGGATCATGAAAATGCAAAGGCTATTTGGGATTATTTGTTTGAGCATGAAACAGAAAAAGAAGTTAGCCGAAATGTACAAGTAGGGGAATCTTCTATTAAACAAACATATAAAGTAAAGGTTGGTGGAATACTCAGGCCAGAAGGTCCTCCTCAAGGTCAATATAGGCTGTTTGTGTTCCTGGGTTCTGCATTAATGTTTATATGGTTTTTTATAGCATTTGGAATAGTTGGCAATTATCCAAAGCTATCATACTTAATAGGGGCTATTATTGCTGCAAACCTTGCGCGCCAAGGCACAGGCTATGAAATTGTGATAAAGGTTGCAGAAATTTTGTTTTTCCTGATATTAATAAAACAAATTCCTGCTGATATGGTAGCAGGCTTTACAGGCGGCTTTGCCCCAATAATAAGATGGGGAATGGCTGCGCTGCTTGTTAGTTATATTTTCTGCACAGTATTCCAGCAGAGCTTCATTGTAGGGATAGTAGGCAAACCATTGAGCGCACTGACCGATGGTAAATTCGATGTTGGAACACTAGTTGGATGCCAGCCAACTGGAGAGCCTGTTGATAAAGCACTAAACGAAAAAATTGAAGCGGCAAGAAAAGCAGCAGAAAAGGCAGCAGGAGAAAAAGGACGTGGAATAAAAGACATTCCCCGTGCAGTTTGGTGGGGAATTGGTATTCCTGGAGCTTTGGCAGCAGCATGGTGGTTAGCCCCTACATTGCCTGTATTTGGCATAGTTGCTGCTGCAATTTTGGGAGCAAGTGCTCTATTAGCATATCTCTTTTGACAAAATGAAAAATTTCGAAATGATAACAAACTGGAGAATAAAATGAAAGGAAGGTTTAGTGGTTGGATAGGCCTTGCTATATTTGTTCTTTCTAGCTTTGCTCTTACATGGTGGTATTCAGCTCCGAACCTTGGTGAACTAACAGTAATTCTTTACAATACCTTAGCCACTATTCTTGGATTTGCAGGAACTGGAATTTTATGGGCATGGTACATATTTACTTGGTTTTGGGGCCTTCCATGGTACATGAAGCTAGCTGTATTCCTTTTTGTTATCCTTCCCACTATAGGCTGGATACAAAAAACTCTCAAAGGATTTACTCTACTAAGTTGGCCTATTAGAAAGGCATGGGAATCGTTTGGCAGATTTAGAAAAGGGCCTCTTCAGAGATTTAAGAAAAGGCATGGAAGAAGAATTGTTGATGAACTTAAAGCCAGAGCCCAAAAACATGCCAGCAAAGGGGATGTTTTGCTAAAATGGAACAGGGCAGAAGGTTATGAGCCAAAATCTTTCCGTGACAATAGAGTTCTTCTTTTTGCGCTTATGGATTACAGCCTTAGGCTTGATATTTTCCACACTAAATGGTATGCATTTGAGAAAGTGATAATACCAAAGATGAATGTGCTTAGTGGGAAGATTGCAAAATATCGCAACAAAAAGCAAGTAAGACGCCAAATTAGGGATTTTAGGAGCTTGGAGCCAGGAGATATCAGTACTGTGAGGAGTACACCCAGAGACGAGGAAATTCCCTCATTCGGGTGGACGGTATTTGATAAAGTAATAGTTCAATATATGAATAGAACACTTGAGTTAATGTATGATGCCATGAAAGTAGTTAATACAGCTACTGACGAACGAACTAGAATTACTGAACTGAAAAACATTAGGACTGAATTACTAAGAATACAATCTATACTGTCTAATATAAGCAGTGCGGCTGCTAAATCACATAATCAATTCTATGGAAGGGTAAATGCCCTGGGGGTTCTTCACCATATCAGATCAAAAATATTAAACATTTATGATATGCATAACATGATGGGAGTGTACGAACATGACTACTTATTTACAAGAGCTGAGGCGAAATTCAGGGTTGACCCTTACCGAACTTATGCTGGGACAATGCCTGCTCCAAGAGGCATTGAAGTGAATCGGTTTGGATTGGAAGTTGATAAGGTAAACAAAAAAGATCCAGCTGATCCTCCGAAAAAATTACTGAGCCCAAGAAATGATTCTGAGTTCATCGAAAACTTTTTGGAAATGCTGCAAAACTTAAACAAAGAATGGAAAGGCTTTGTTTTTGAATTTAGAAGAGGGGTTTTTTCACGCCAAAGCAGAAGTATACAAGATTATGCGGATGCATTTGGAGCAAAAATTGATGTTCATCTTAACGATGATGCTGTAGAATTCAAAAGACAAGGAGGTATAGCCTTTGATAGAAGAGCCTTAGCAAATCCAGGCCTGTTTAGGTACTGGGGGAGAATGAAACATAATGATGAAGGTGAAAAAGCACTGCCTTACAGCCCTTACCCTAGGCTTACTGTACTTGGAATAACCGCTTACTTGGCATCCGTGATTGAAGCAAGGGAAAAGGGTTATGAAGCAATTCTTGAAGAGTTTTTAGGCAGATACCCTATGGATACTGGCGATTTGATACAAACAGAGAGGGATTTAATAGAAGCCGTACATTATTATAGAAAGAAGGAAGGTTAAATGGACGAATCAGAACTAAATCAAGCGAAGTTGGAAAGAGTAAAAGCAAGGCTATTTCAAGCAGCTGAATATATAGGGGAGAGAGTTGTGGCTTGGGAAAACTATTTAGCCATTTTAGATTCAAAAAGGCTTTTGCAGATTTACAGCAGAAAATGGAGCTCTTTAAATAGAGCGATAGAACTAGGATTCGCCCTAGCACAAGGAGTTGAAAAATTTAATGAGCAAAAATCAAGGGTATTAGCATATATTCAAACCAATAATCCTATGCTAGGGGCAAAAATTGCTAATTTTAGCCCATCTCCAGAAGAATCTAAAGCATTGTTTATTGAATTATTAGCCGCATTAAATAATGACAAAGCATTCGCTTATTCGTACATCAAGACGCATGCCATGGAATTAATTGCCTTGGTTGATAAAGCAACAGGCTTATTCGAAAGAGACAAATTAAGGAATTTAATCATTGAAATAAGCGGAATTGAGATTGATGAATTAAACATATGCATTGGTGATTTAGAAAGATGGCACGATTTCAGGATAGGAAACAACATAATGTTTTTTTGGAATCGGGTTATAATTTACTTGCGAGGCGGAAAGCTAGAAAAACAGACTTTCCGTGGACTAGTCAGGTATTTCAAAGATAAGAGTTTCATAAATCCAATCAATGAATCTTATGCTCTAAGAAGTTTATTAACTTACCAAAGGCAGGTTGGGTTTTTTACAAAATGGATGCCAATAATTAAGGCATCAATTCTAAGAGATGAGTGGCAAGGATTCAAAGAAAAGAACGAGCAAGGCAATGCATTTTATCCCAATATATTAGACGGGGAAAATTTTGTCAAATTGTTTAGGGGAAGGTTTGGAAATAAGGACTTTGCGGATAGAATGGAGGCTTTATATGCTGATGAAACGCCTGAGGCTTGGGATAAATTATTAAATTTTTTGTATATGAGGCTAACTCACCCATCATATCAAAATGCTTATGTGATTGCACCGGCTTCGCAGGATTTGATTGCAATATTCAAAAAAAGGAAAGGCGAACTTGAACTGATTGATATTAATGCTAAAATGAGAGAACTTCATGATATTCTGCAGGAATTTCATGATTCAGTGATTAGGCAATCAAAAAACTTAAAATCTTTTGGATTGATAGTGAGCACAGAATTTGAAATTTTGCAGGAAGAAACAGAACAGGAAAAAAAAGAAATAGGGAGGTTATTGGCCGGTCATGGTGGTTTGGTGCTGACTTTTGTCGAGGAGCAAAACCAATTAATCCTTTCAGGAGAAATTGCTATGGATGGTAGAGTGAATAGTGTTTTACGATCTAAAATGAGGCAATTAGAGATTTTAAAGAAACAAAGAGGTATAAGACCGGCAGGTGATGGCCCCAAGGCAGCAATTTCCTTTGTAGCAGCTATTTTAGGAGTTGAGGAAAAAATTGATGATATCCAATCTTCAGTAGAAAGTGAAAAACTTTCTGCCTTAAATGCATTAAGAGAGACTTTGGTAAGGCTTAGGGAATCTTTAGGCAAATTGCCGGAAATCATCCAACATATAAAAGCTGTGGACTTGCAATTAGACTCTGTCAAAAGCAATTACTTTCCCATCAAAAAAAATGGAGAATATCTAAGTATTTTTAATTCTGAATATCTTCAAGTTAATTCAGAAGAGAGGTGAGCAGAATGGCCGATGGAGAACAACCGCAAGATATAGGAATTATAAGGGGAGGAATTAGAAAGGGCAAAATCTATGTGGAGAACAGATTTGCTGAAACTAGAATTGGGCAATTTTTTGGCTTTAGAAGAAAGCCGCAAGTAGATAGTGAAGGAAGGGTTCTAGCCCCTGACATTAAAGAGGAATTAAAAC